>DAOQPR010000459.1:0-1503 GCA_035333265.1 Anaerolineales bacterium | reverse complement strand
TGCCTATGCCCGTAGGGAATGTGGATGAAGCTGGGCTTTTACCCAACCGCAATCTATCGTTCTGGCCCTACTCGCGCATCAATGACCCGCGCCTGAGCCTGCGTGATGACTATGTCCTTTTCAAAGCTGATGCCCTGCCCGCATTCAAGCTGGGATATTTCAATCCACATGGTTGGCTGGCATACTATATCGACGGTATTCTGTTTCGCAAGACATTCTCCGCTCAAGATGATCTCGTTTACCCTGATAACAATTGCAATGCCGAAATGTACTGCAATCATCAGTTTGTAGAGCTTGAAAGCCTAGGACCCTTAACAAGAGTACGCCCAGGAACATCGATTAGCCATTTTGAAAACTGGGAATTGGTTGAAGGGCTCGAAAATCTTTCAATTGAAATCCAACGGGTAATTTCAGGCAGTGACTTTTTTTCCTGAAAACCACATGCATGAATTCCCCTTCACTTTCTGAGGTTCTTTTGGTTAGCAGACTCGAAAAACGCTGTGATCGAAACCCCATCCACAGCCTTTTAGTGCAGCCAACATCACACTGATGCTTTGATCTGTGCTACGTTGGAGATAATCATGTTTTGATCAATCTGTTGAGGTATGTTTTTTGAAAGGAGGCAAGCACAGTTTGTGACCGGAGGCATTATATGTCATAATGGGGGAACATCCCACAAGGAGCGGCCCCATGTCCCGTACACCACCTCTTAATACCGACGAGATATTAAATTCCGAATATCAATACATCTCCCAGAACGTCTTTCAGGCAAACGAAGACCGCTCACGAGTGACTTCGTTTTATTTTGTCGCGGTTGGTTCGTTCGTCGCTGCAATTCTAGGCACCGGCTTTGAAGCAGCACAATCGACCATTTCATTGGCATTCTTCCTGCTATTTCTGGTTCTCACCTTTATGGGTGCATTGACCATTGCCCAGCTTGCCCGTCTGCGCGCTGCCTGGCACGAAGCCGTGGAAGCCATGGATCAGATCAAGGAATATTACGTTCAACACATTCCGGAACTTGAATCTGCTTTCAAATGGCGGGCGAAACATATCCCACCCACCAACAAACGCTATAGCATTGCCAATTTGATGGCCGTGGAAGTTGCCCTGCTTAGCGCATTAACCACGGGAGCAAGCATCTATTTTCTTTTGGCCTTTGTTGGAATAAATAACTGGGTGGCATGGATCGCCGTCCTTGCCAGCATCGGGCTGGGATATGCGGCTCAATGGACATGGTACCTGTATCTGCTGGTGGATAATCAGTAGTACCGACTTAAGTCGGCACATAAGGAGCTTTCATGCCAAGAGAATATATCGGCCAAAACCCCACTGCCTTTCAACGCCGCCCGCATCTGACCAAGGACGATGCCTGGATTCGTGAATTTATCAATACCGTCAAGGTCGGCCGTTTCGCCACTTCGGTGGACGGACAACCTTTCATCAATACCTCCACCTTTTGGTACGATGAGGTGGGGCATCAGATCGTCTTTCACTCCAATC
>DAOQPR010000458.1:0-1660 GCA_035333265.1 Anaerolineales bacterium | reverse complement strand
CGACCATCAAAGACCTGCATTCACCGGATGAGCGCTTGTTTGTACCGTCACTTGCAAAAACTTGGGAATTCTTGAGATCGCTACTGACCGTTGTTTTTATATCTCCCAGATCATCAGTTTGATACTTCCAATGAACAGCGGTGTGTCGGGAGAGCGATGATTGAAGGCCTAATCAGATACTTCGTTTCTTCGAATGACCTCGGCATACCACTTACCAGAATCCTTGATGATGCGTTTTTGAGTGATGTAGTCCACATAAGTCAACCCGAAGCGTTTAGAGAAGCCGTGACCCCATTCGAAGTTATCCATTAATGACCAGACCATGTAGCCACGCACATCCACGCCATCAAGCATGGCAAGGCGGGTCTGGATGAAATGGTTCTTGAGATAGTCAATGCGGCGGGGATCGTGGATGTTACCATCGGCACTGACCTCATCGTTGAACGCCACGCCGTTCTCGGTGAGGATGATGGGCGGCAGTTCGTATTCGCTGTTGATCTTAACCAGCATGCGCCTCAATGCCGGAGCGCAGACTTCCCAGCCCATTTCGGTGTATTCCGAGCCTTCGATCTTTTCCAACTTTCCTTTTGCGCTGATTACGTTACGTGAATAAAAGTTGATACCGACATAATCCAGTTTTTGTGCGATCAATGCCAGGTCGCCATCATGAATTTTTGGCATATCCTTGCCGACCATATTGTACACAGAAGGCGGATAATGTCCCTTGAAAAGCGGATCGAGGAACAAGGTTTCCTGTTCATTCCAATATCTGTCGGCAGCAGCCATATCCTCAGCGGAGTCTGATGCGGGCTCGGCTGGCCATAGATTGAGAACGATACCCGTCTTCATATCTGGTTTAACGGCCCGGATGGTCTGTACGCCCAATCCGTGCGCGACCAGTAAATGATGCGCCACTTGATATGCCATGCGCTGATCTTTAACTCCGGGCGCATGTTCACCAGTGAGAAAGCCGATGTAGGAAATGACGCTCGGCTCGTTGAACGTCGTCCAATATTTCACACGGTCGCCGAGGCGTTTGACCATGAGGGCGGTGTAATCAGCGAAGGCGTAAGGGGTACTGCGATTGTCCCAACCACCTTCGTCCTGCAGGGCCTGTGGCAGATCCCAATGGTAGAGCGTAAGCAGTGGTTCGATGTTCGCAGCACATAGACGATCCACCAAACGATCATAAAAATCCAAGCCTTTGGGGTTGACACGTCCACGCCCGGTTGGCAAAACGCGACTCCATGATGTGGAAAAGCGATATGCCTTCAACCCGATTCGGCGCATGAGCGCGATATCATCCTCCCAGCGGTGATAATGGTCACAGGCGGTATCGCCCGTATCGCCATTGGAGACGTTGCCAGGCATGTGGCTGAAGCGGTCCCAGATCGATTCGCCCCTGCCATCTTCGTTCCATGCGCCTTCCACCTGATAAGCGGCAGTGGCTGCACCCCAGAGAAAATTATGCGGAAATTTGTGGATTGTCATTTTTATTCTTCATGAAAAAAGCGAAAGGCAGATTATAGCCTTCCACTTTTAATTTCAAACGAATTATTTTCGAACGAACTTCTTGCCGGTGGCAAGTTCAACGCTCTTGTATGCGCCGTCGTAGATGCCGATGCTTTTGTTCTTGGCAATGCAATCGCAGAACATGGTG
>DAOQPR010000457.1:0-1676 GCA_035333265.1 Anaerolineales bacterium | reverse complement strand
CCCTGAACGGCGAAAGGAGCCAATATGGCAAACAGTGAAGAGCGAATGAAAATCCTGAAATTGATCGAGGAAGGCAAGATTAGCGCAGAGGAAGGCGCAAAATTGCTTTCCGCGCTCAGCGAATCGCGGAGAGGGGTACCTACACCGCCTCGTCCACCTTCTGCGGGAGGAGCACGGATGCTGCGTGTTCGCGTGACCGATACCCGCACAGGACGCTCGAAAGCCTCCGTTCAGATTCCGCTGGCGCTGGTGGATGCTGGTCTTAAGATCGGCGCACATTTTGCCCCTGAAGTTCAGGGCGTGGATATGAGCAATGTGATGGAAGCCCTGCGCATGGGCGTAACGGGCAAGATCATCGATGTTACCGACGAAGAAGATGGCGAACACGTTGAGATCTTCGTCGAGTAGTTTGGTTTACCCAAAGGAGAGAGTTATGTTTTCTTTGCGCTTGAGTCCCTATTACCGCCTGATGCTGTAATACCAGCACAGGTGGGGAATGACCTCCCCGCCTTGTAAATTGCCAACCTGACAGGTGACAGTCACTTATCTGCCGAAGTGACTGTCACCTACCTGTTTATCCGAAAGGAAACAAAATGCAGGAAGAAGCTACAAAGCGCCCCACCGGAATGTTTGGCTTTACCATTGTCTGGTTGGGGCAGATCATTTCTGTGCTTGCCAGTTCGATGAGCCAGTTTGGGTTGACCATCTGGATGTATGACCAGACGAAGAGCGCTACAGCGATGGGCTTGATGCAGGTCTTTTTCATCACGCCCTTCCTTCTCATTTCACCCATAGCCGGTGTGATGGTTGACCGGCATAATCGTAAAATGATGATGATGGTCAGTGATCTGGCAGCCGGTGTTGCAACCACTTTGATCCTTATCCTTCAATGGCTGGGCATGTTGGAATTCTGGCATATGTATGTTGCCAGTGTGATCTTTGGGCTGGGCATGTCCTTCCAATGGCCTGCGTATTCGGCTGCCATTTCGACCATGGTGCCGAAGGAACAATATGGTCGTGCCAATGGCATGATGTCACTCATTGAAGCTGGGCCTGGCGTGCTGGCTCCAATGCTGGCTGGCGCATTGCTGCCCATTATCGGGATCACCGGCATTTTGCTCATTGACGTAGTTACCTTTCTCTTTGCAATCGGCGCGTTGACGATCGTCTATATTCCGCAACCCGTGCGTACGGAAGAAGGCGCACATGGCGAGGGCGGCATGTTGAAGGAAGCTGCATACGGCTTTCAGTATATTTTTGCACGCCCGAGCCTGCTGGGATTGCAGTTGATCTTCTTTGCCGGGAATTTATTTACGGGCATCATGTTTACGCTTGTGGCGCCCATGATCCTGGCGCGTACTGACAGCAATAGTTTGGTATTCGGTTCTGTACAAACTGCCGGGGCGGTTGCGGCTGTTATTGGCGGCCTCATTATGAGCGCATGGGGCGGCTTCAAACGCCGTGTACATGGCGTCCTTATCGGCTGGGCATTGACCGGGGTTGGCGCGGCAATTTTCGGCCTGGCCGGAGGCGTGCCGGTCTGGATCACAGGCTCGATCATCATGGCATTTATCAGCCCATTGGTTAATTCTTCCAATCAAGCCATTTGGCAGGCGAAGGTTGCGCCGGATGTGCAGGGGCGGGTCTTTTCTGCACGGCGTTTAATTGCCTGGCTT
>DAOQPR010000456.1:0-1969 GCA_035333265.1 Anaerolineales bacterium | reverse complement strand
TGCCCAGCGCTGGTTTAACATGACGATCCTGCTGAAAACCTATGCGGAAGAACATGGCTATATTCTCGCTGCTGTGTTTGGTGATAGCCCTTACGATACGCACTATTATTATGTTCGCTCTGATTTTGAAGATAGTGAACGGCTTGTTGAACGTATCTCAGAATTCCGCGATTATTTTTACCCAACGACGGGTAAACGATCTATAAACTACGCAGGTTTTCCAGAGCCTTGATGATCGTTGGAGAATATTTATTGAAAAGCCATATTTTCCATCGACGATTTTCCATACATATTTTGATTGGAGGTTTTAATAATGTCTGAATCCATCGAACTGGCCGAAAAACTTAAATCTGAAGGCGAACGCATGGCCGTATTCTTTTCTGAATTGACGGACGATCAATGGGTGAGCGAGGTCTATACTGAAGGCGCCACCTGGACGATCCGAAACGTGCTTTCGCATTTTGTCACCTCAGAGCGCGGATTGGTCAAACTTTTTGAGCGTATCCGCGCCACTGGTGAAGGGGCTGCCGAGGATTTCTCGATTGACCGTTACAATGCCGCTCAACAACAAAAGACAGAAAGCCTTTCACCCGCTGAACTGCTTGAGCAATACAAACAGGTCCGCGCCGAGTCGGTGAGATGGGTGAGCAGTTTGAAGGACGAAGAACTGGAGATCAAGGGTCGCCATCCCTTCCTGGGCGAGACGATCATCCGTGAAATGGTGAAAATGTTGTATCTGCATAATCAACTGCACTACCGTGATGTGAAAAGAGCCATAAAATCATAGCCCCTAAACAGGCGAACAGGAAAAAGAACTTTCATTTATAGATTATGAAACTACCTCCTTTCAAACTTGAACGTTATTTTGCCAGGTACGAATTCAATACCGAATTCCTACTCTGCTCTTCCGATTGCGAATCCATGTCGATTGCGGACTTACTTGCTTTTGAGGATGGCGCAGCGGAACGATTTCACAATCACTGGCTTGGGTATACAGAGTCGTTGGGCAGCCCAACGCTGCGGAAAGAGATCGCAACCATCTATTCCACGACCAAGCCTGAAGATATACTGGTCTTTGCGGGGGCGAACGAAGCGATTTATCTCTTCATGATGGCGGCATTGAAGGAGAACGACCACATCATTGTTCACGCGCCGCATTATCAATCGTTGAGTGAAGTGGCAAAGGGAATTGGCTGTATGGTCAGCCCGTGGCGCGCGCGGGAAGAGAATGGCTGGGCGTTGGATTTGGATGAACTGCGTCATCTTATGCGTCCATCTACGAAGGCGATCGTTGTCAACCTGCCGCACAACCCCACTGGTTACCTCATGTCTCTGGTGGACTTTGACGCGTTGAATACATTTGCACAGGAAAATAACCTGTTGCTGTTCTCTGATGAGGTTTACCGTGAATCGGAATATGCCGTTGCAGACCGTCTGCCTGCCGCTGTGGATTATGGTACCCATGCCGTTTCGCTCGGTGTGACTTCAAAAACCTACGGTCTGGCAGGCCTGCGTATTGGTTGGCTTGCCACCAAGAACCGTGATTTGTATAACAAGATGGCTTCGTTGAAAGATTACACCACCATATGTAATTCTGCACCCAGCGAATTCCTTGCCGAACTTGCCATGCGCCACCGCACCCGGTTGGCGAATCGTAACCTTGAGATCATAAAACACAACCTCACCATTGTTGATGATCTCTTTACTCGTTACTCATCCCTGTTTTCCTGGCATCGCCCCAAAGCGGGCTCAATGGGTTTTCCAAAGCTTTTAAGGGGTGATGTTGAAACGTTCTGTGATGACCTTGTCAAAAAAGCGGGGGTGCTTCTGCTCCCCGGCTCGGTTTATGATGACGCCCATAACCACTTTCGCCTGGGGCTGGGGAGGAAGAATTTTCCGCAGGCGGTGGAGCGGTTGGAGGGGTATCTTTCAAAATAAATTTTGACAGTCATGCTGCCGATGAGACATT
>DAOQPR010000455.1:0-1983 GCA_035333265.1 Anaerolineales bacterium | reverse complement strand
TTTCCCAGGTCGGCGAAACAAGCCGCGGTCACCAGACCGACATAGCCCACGCCAACGACACAAATTTGTTTCATAAGGTTCCTCTATATTGAAAGATTTGGCTCTTGCTATATTTATTCACAACCCATGAATAGGTAGGATTTTTCTATGGGAACTTTTGTGAATGAAAGAGCCAGAGATATTGAAGTTTTCCCGGCTGAAGTTAACGTTTTCGAATCCAGTCGTTCACCGACTCCAGCAGATCAAGCAGGTCCATTGGTTTGGTGATGTATTCATCACAGCCTGCATCGAAAGCCCGCTGACGGTCGCCGGGCAGGGCATGAGCAGTGAGCGCGATCAGGGGAATGGCAGTCGTCTGTGCATTGCTTTTGATCAGACGGGTGGCTGTCCAGCCATCCATTTCCGGCATCGAAAGATCCATGATGATCAGGTCCGGCATTTGCTTGGTGGCTGCATTCACACCGTCGCGCCCATTCATGGCGAGAAAGGTTTCATACCCATTCTTTTCCAAAATGAACCGCACGAGTTCATAAGTATCCATGTTGTCTTCGACGACCAGGATGCGCCCTGTGCTCATATCCTTAAATATACTACAAAGTAAGGTATGAAATTCACAGATTTTGTATAAATCTCATGGGTATAATCATCAAATGCGCCTGCTTTTTGTCACAGATGCCCGTTCGCCCATCTCCCGCAACTGGATACGTTATTTTGTCGAACGCGGCGATGAGGTTTTCATTGCCTCCACTTTTGATTGTGAACTGGATTTCCCAGTGAAGCGGCTGGAATTTACCCCCGTCGCCTTCAGCGCCGCCAAAAAGCGGACATCCGCCCCCTCAAGCGCCTCCAGCCGAACCCTTAGCCTGCGTACCAAAATCCGACAGTGGCTCGGTCCCGTTACCCTTCCCGCTGCCGCGCACAAATTACGTGCTTTCATTAAAGAAGTCCAACCCAACCTGATCCACGCTATGCGCATCCCTTATGAAGGGATGTTGACTGCCGCCGCCCTCGATGGACTCGTTACTCGTCCCTCGTTTCTTGTTTCCATCTGGGGCAACGACTTCACGCTTCATGCTCCTTCCACGCCGTTGATGCGCTATTACACTCGCAAAGTTATGGCATCTGTGGATGCATTACACGCCGACGTTGAACGCGATATTCGGCTGGGAAGGGAATGGGGCCTCAGCCCGGAAACGCCCACGTTTGTATCGCCTGGCAACGGTGGAATTCGCAGTGAAATCTTTTATCCGTCCAATACAACGGCGAAAGATCCGGTCATCATCAATCCGCGCGGGGTCAGGCCGTATGTACGCAATGACATGTTCTTCAAGGCGATTCCGCTCGTGCTGGCAAAACGGCCTGAAGCCAAATTCCTTTGCACAGGAATGCAGAACGAGCCACAAGCGCAGGCTTGGGTAAAAGAATTTGGGATCGAACATGCTGTTGATCTGCTTCCCTCTTTCCCGCACGAAAAAATGGGTGAGGTCTTTCGCTGTGCGCAGATCATCATCTCACCCAGCATCCACGATGGCACGCCGAACACCCTGCTCGAAGGCATGGCTTGCGGATGCTTCCCCGTAGCCGGTGATTTAGAATCCATCCGCGAGTGGATCACGCACGGGCGAAATGGATTATTGTTTAATTCAAATGATCCACAATCGATAGCAGAAGCTATTCTTCTAGGCCTGGAAAGAGAAGACTTGCGTAAAGAGGCGGTCAGCCAGAATGCAGAGATCATCGCCAAACGTGCGGAATATGGGATGAATATGAAGAGGGCGGCGGAGTTTTATGAGGCATTAGGCCAGTAAATTGGTAGATTGGGGATTGGTGAATCAAAACTTCCGAGAATTACCTCTCGGAAGTTTGTAGCTACTATTTGACTATCGAACCATCCGACTACAAATTAACTCCACTTCCAAGTCGTGCCATCTTTGCTGTCTTCGATGGTGACGCCCATCGCTTTGAGCTGGTCGCGGATCTCGT
>DAOQPR010000454.1:0-1996 GCA_035333265.1 Anaerolineales bacterium | reverse complement strand
CGAAGCCACTTTTGCAGAGATATTATTCGAGAACGTGATTTGACCGCCTTCCACAGCAATGAGGCGCGGCATTACATTTACTCCCCGGGCAAGCAGTTGGTTAAAGGTTTTGTTCCGCCCTGGAAAGGGATCGGAACGTTGAAGATACTGTCCCAAGGGATTGGCAGCTGGCAAACGTAACAAACCAATCTTATCAAACCACCACCATGCGCTTCGCCCAAGAATTCGATCAGGCAACAACCTCCTTGGGCGACCGGTGGCGAGAAATACCTGATGATGATCTGCAAGTTCCCATGCAATATCCCTCCCAGTGGCGCCATCGCCAACCACCAATACGGCCGTTCCTTCGGGAATTTGTGCGGGGTTTCGATAATTTTTCACCGTGTATTGATTGATCTCAGGGCTGAATTTCCGGGAAAATTCCGGTACATTAGGTCTTTGAAAGGCGCCTGTTGCCAATACGACCACCTTGGCACTTATGACCTGTCCCGATTCAACGAATGCCTGAAAATGCCCGTCCAGGCACTGAAGTTTCTGGATGGTTGTGTTTAAAACGACAGGCAATTGAAAATGAGATGCATATAGCTCAAGGTAGTCTGCAAATTCATCACTGCCTGCGTACCCCAAGGGATCACCGGACAGAGGCATCCCGGGCAGGGCGCTGTACATGCGCGGAGTAAAAAGCTTTAATGAGTCGTACCGTTTACGCCAGCTATCCCCCACCCGGACGTGACCATCGATCATCTGGAAACGCAACGGTGTATTCCGAAGATGAAATCCCATTGCCAGCCCTGCCTGCCCGGCTCCAATTACAAGAATATCCAATTCAGTGTTACCCATATCTAAAGTTTCCATCAACAAGATGCCGCCAGCGATTTTGTCTATGACGATAAAATAGGTTTGCAAACATCCATGCGCCAATCGTAAGCCAGCCAGCTTCGATATCAACTGTGTCGGTATATTGCGTGAATCCTTCCGGTGTGGGGTTGAGTGTGATCAAATGACGCCAGACTTGAATTATGTCACCATATCCATCATCCAGAAGCCCATACCCCGTCTGCATGGATTGATGTTGAATGACAATCCACTGTTTACCCAATGGAATAAAACCAAACAACCACATTCGCACCTGGTATTTTTCATCGCTCCAAATTTCCGGAAAAACAGAGGGGGTAATGGCTTCAAAAACGACCACCGGGCTTGCAACGTGGAACAACAGCCTGCACATTTGCAGTTCCTTCCAAATACGCTCCGGTTGTGAGTGTAGCACCGTGGAGAGTTGAATCCTCATTCTTCAATCCTCTTTCCCTTATATCCCAACAACCTCAATGCATTTGCCACAACCACCAGCGTACTACCTTCGTGGAAGATGATGGCAATTCCGATGCTGACGATGCCTGTCAATGACGTAATGATCAACAGAGCTATCACGCCGAGCGAGATGAAAAGATTCTGGATAATGATGGCACGTGTAGCGCGACCGAGACCAACCGCAAAAGGCAGTTTGGACAGGTCATCGCCCATCAAGGCGACGTCGGCAGTTTCCAATGCCACATCCGTTCCCGCGCCGCCCATCGCAATCCCCACGGTTGCATTTGCCAGGGCAGGTGCGTCGTTCACGCCGTCGCCGATCATTGCGACCTGACCATATTCTTTCACCAACTCGCGAATGATGGTTAACTTATCTTCGGGCATAAGTTCGGCGCGAAACTCGGTCAGTCCAATTTCTTTGGCAATGGCAGAAGCAGAACGCGTATTGTCACCCGTCAGCATGATGGTATGAGCCACACCCGCTTGCTTTAGGGCTTTCATGGTCGGCGCGGCTTCGTGGCGCAAGGTATCGGCGAGGGCAATGATTCCAATGACGGTTTTATCTTCGGCGATCCACATCAGGGTCTTGCCTACCTGTTGGAACGAGTCCGCCTTTTGCAGCGCTTCGGCGGAGAGCGTCACCATCGCTTCATCCATCAATTTGCGATTGCCGATCCAGATCGTT
>DAOQPR010000453.1:0-2025 GCA_035333265.1 Anaerolineales bacterium | reverse complement strand
GGACCGCATACAAGTACGTAAATGGATTGCCGCTTGATGAATATTGCAAATCAAAGAACGAGAGAGAGACTTGGGGCTGTCGTTCGTGAAGGCAAGATGCACGGAATTCCGACCCCGGTAAACCAAATGCTCACCGAGACCTTGATGGCATTAACGAAAAAGGAAATTCCGCTGGATGATTTTTCAGGCCAGCCTGAAAAATTGTTAAAAAAATTGGCTGGGTAGATCTGATAATTAAACGCTCTTCTACCTGTTCGCCTTCCAGGTTTTAACTGAATCATGATTCGCAACACCCAACCCAACCCTGAGATTGAAATTCATCTTCCCAACGGAAAAACACTGACAGGTCCGCGTGGAACCAACGTGGGAAAATTTCTTGACCTTGTAAAGGCAGATTATCCTGCGCCCATTGTGGCCGCGATCATTAATAATGAGATTCACGAACTGACCTATTCCATTCAAACCGAATCCAATTGCGCTCCTGTCACAATGGATACCGCGGATGGCGCACGCATTTACCGCCGTTCGATCGTATTCCTTCTGGAAATGGCTTTCAAACAACTTTTTCCACAGGCTTCCCTGACCATTGATCATTCTGTATCATCGGGCGGGTTCTATTGCGAAACGCAGGGGCACCGTGAATTGTCCGAGACTGAGTTGAATTCTCTCGAGACACACATGCGCAAACTGGTTGCAGAGGATCATCCTTTTGCACGGCGCGAAGTGCCCATTCAGGAAGCAGTGGGTTATTTCACCGACCAGGGATTTGACGATAAACTGCGCCTGCTTAAACATCGCCGCAAGGAATATCTTACGCTTTACAGCTTCAACGGCCAAATGGATTACATGCATGGCTACATGGTTCCATCCACAGGCTATCTCAAGTGGTTTGGCCTGAAAAAACTCAATGGTGGGTTTATTCTCCAATTCCCGCGGCGGCATGCGGCAACCACCCTCGAACCTTTGGGTGAATATCCAAAACTATTGCAAACGTTTCGACAATATGGTGACTGGCTTGAAACCCTGCGCATCGATAGTGTTGGCGCTCTCAACGATGCGATTGAGTCAGGCCGCGCCGATGAGATTGTTTTGGTGTCTGAGGCTTTGCATGAACAGCATATTGCCGATATTGCCCAACAGATCGCGGAAAAGAATTCACGAATCATCTTAATCGCCGGGCCATCGTCCTCAGGCAAGACCACCTCCTCACGTCGACTCGCAGTGCAGTTACTTGCCCGCGGCATTTCGCCTTATCCGCTTGAGTTGGATAATTATTTCATCGACCGCAAACATACCCCGCTTGATGAAGAGGGAAACCACGACTTTGAAAGTCTCGAAGCTTTGAACCTTTCGCGGCTTGCAGTGGATATCGAGAAACTTCTCAGCGGCGAAAAAGCCCAACTCCCGCGATACAACTTTCGGACCGGGCGAAGCGAAGACGGAGATGAAGTCCAGCTTCGGGAGGGGCAGCCCCTTATCCTTGAAGGCATTCATGGATTGAATCCCCGCCTCATCCCCGACCATTTGGCTGTTTCCGCCTTTCGACTCTATGTCTCCGCCCTGACCCAGATCAACCTAGATCGCCATAATCGTGTTTCCACCACTGATACCCGGCTGATCCGTCGTATCGTGCGCGATGCCCGCGAACGGGGCTACTCGGCACAGGCCACCATCTCACGCTGGGAATCGGTGCGACGCGGTGAGAAGCGCCATATCTTTCCGTATCAGGAAAATGCAGATGTGATGTTCAACTCGGCGCTGGTGTATGAGCTGGCCGTTTTAAAGCCTTTGGCTGAACCTTTGTTGAGGCAGGTGCCGCATCATGCTCCTGAATTCATCGAAGCCCGCCGACTGATCGCTTTTCTTGAATGGTTCCTGCCAATGGATGCAAATCTTATTCCGGCCAATTCCATCGCCCGCGAATTTATAGGCGGGTCAAGTTTGAAGGATTTTAAAATCTGGCGTGGATAGGAGTAGATAGATTGAAATCTAATCACTGAAAAGTGATTGAATGCGATAAAATTG
>DAOQPR010000452.1:0-2028 GCA_035333265.1 Anaerolineales bacterium | reverse complement strand
TGGTTCCTCTCACCCGGAGTCGGCGCACAGGGCGGAGAATTGGAAATTACATTGAAGTCCGGCCTGCGTGAGGATGGTAAGGGAGTTCTTCTGCCGGTCTCGCGTGCCATTTCGCGGGCTGAAAACCCTGGCAAAGCTGCCGCCGAGTTACGCGATGAGATATTGCACGTTAAGCGTGAACTAAAAACAAAACCATAAAGGAAATTTCCATGACCCAACTTGACCCACATCTCGCCGCTCTTGCCGATGGTCTGCTCGATGCAGGCTGTATCAAATTCGGAGAATTCACCCTCAAATCTGGGCTCAAATCTCCCATCTACATTGACCTGCGCCAGATCATCACCTACCCCACTTTGCTAAAGCAGATTGCAGAAGCCTATTTACCTTTACTTTCTACCCTTCACTTTTCACGTATCGCAGGCCTGCCCTACGCTGCCATCCCCATTTCAACTGCCATCAGTCTCGCAGGGGATTACCCAATGATCTACCCGCGCAAGGAAGTAAAAAGCTATGGTACCAAAGCCGAGATCGAAGGCGAATATCATGCCGGAGAAACGATTGTGGTCATTGACGATCTAGCAACTACTGGCGGTAGCAAATTCGAAGCCATCGAAAAGCTGACCGGAGTTGGGCTGATCGTCAAGGATGTGGTTGTGCTGGTCGACCGTCAATCCGGCGCAAAAGAGTCACTCGTACAGGCAGGGTACAACCTCCATGCCGTGTTGACCATTGGGCAATTGCTTGATCATTGGGCATCCACAGGTAAGGTGGAGAGATCCAAGATCGAAGCGACAAGGGAGTTCTTAAATCAGAAAGGATGAGAATGTCCAAGGTCGAGGTCAAAGAATCACTCATTAATGGGTTGGGCGTATTCTCTTTGGGTTATCTACCGAAGGGAGAGGCAGTTTTGATGATCGATGACTCACGCAAAGTTACTGTTAACCTCCCCCTTGATGAGTCTGAAGGCGAGTTTGAATATCATTGTGATTATCTTGCCAACGAAGTTGTTTTGATGCAATACCCTGAGAGACATATCAATCATAGTTGCGACCCCAACACCTTTGTTCGCACGATTTTAGGCATAAGGTATGTCTTTGCTTTACGCCCCATCCTTCCAGGCGAAGAAATTACCTATGATTATTGCATCAATGGCTTTGGCAACATAGTATGGAAATGTAATTGCGGATGTCCCAGATGTAGGGAGAATATTCATTCAGATTTTTTCCACCTCCCATTCGAGACCCAGGTGGAATATTTGCCATTATTGGATGATTGGTACATTGATGCACATGGAGAAAAAGTACAGTATTTGTTAAATCAAGAGAAAATGTAGGCGCTTGATTTTGATCCTGAAAAAATGAGGAACCCATGGCTGGTTTGGCTGTAAATGTCGCAGTAATCTATCAAAGCAAGATTCTATTAACCCAGCGGGAGGATTTTGAGACGTGGATATTGCCCAGTGGAGGTGTGGAAGACGGTGAAAGCATTGCCCAGGCGGCTCTTCGTGAGACAAAGGAAGAAACAGGATTGGATGTGGAATTGACCAGCTTGGTGGGCGTTTACTCACGACTGGGCAACATGTCACCTGTCCATGCTATTTTGTTTACTGCCAAACCAATTGGCGGAGAGATCAAATGTCAGCCAGGTGAAACGATCGCCGTAGAATGGTTCGACTTTAATAAACTCCCCAGCCCGCTTTCAGCCGGTCATGAACGTCGTATCGATGATGCCATTTCAGGCGTTTGCGGCATAACCGTGTTGCAGGAATTAAATGTTCCTTCCATGCCGAAGAATCTGCAAAGGCAGGAACTTTATACGCTATCCAAGCAGTCAGGGTTGCCCCGTCAGGAGTTTTATTTGAAAATGATGGAAGACGCTGAATTGAAAGAGACCGTTGAAGTTTCTGGAAAGAAGCGGTGATATATATGCCCTGGCAAATTATTGAACTTGATACTGAGCCGCATGTCATCGGAATTCTAAAAAACCTTTTGAATGAATCAAGACTTACGCAAAACTCCTAAAACCGAC
>DAOQPR010000451.1:0-2034 GCA_035333265.1 Anaerolineales bacterium | reverse complement strand
GGGATCATCCTGAAGTTTTGATTTTCATCGAGACGTTTCAATTCCTGCATGATGATGTCTGCGCCGATGTCGTTGTTTGGGTAGATCACAACATAACTCATCTTCGATTCGATCAGGGCATCCACCACTTCTCGAATGTGAGCAGACAGTTTATCGATCTCTGTGGTGACGGGATGATAGATAAAGATGCCATACTCCTGAAATGGAATGTCGTATTTTTCTTTCACAGTTTCCAATGCGGGGAGTTGGTCCGAGAGCATCACATCAATATCGGGCGAACCGACCACAAACACAGAATTAGGAATTTCACCCATTTGGATCAAGCGATTGCGCGCTTCATCGTTCGAAACGAAGTGAATATGCGAGAGTTTAGTGATGGCATGGCGAATAAGTTCGTCAATGGTGCCGGAACGTTCCCCGCCTTCAATGTGCGCCACAAGGATATTATTGAGAGAGCCAACGATCGCTCCGGCAAGCGATTCCACACGGTCACCATGCACCACCAAAAGATCCGGTCTGTTTTCACGGACGTAATATGCGAGTCCCTGAACCGTTGTGGCAAGCACAAGGTCCATTTGTGATGTGATGGCGCTATCTTGATTGATGAACGAGTAGATATTATCGAACCCGGCTTTTTGGATCTCATATACTGTCATGCCATACACAGACAGCATGTGCATGCCGGTGACAAAAATCTGATAGGAAAAATCCTCACTATCCTTGACCTGCTGGATCAGTGGTTTGATCTTTCCGAAATCGGCTCTGGTGCCGGATACGAATAGGATTTGCTTACGGCTCTTTTCTTCGCCCATGCCTGTTCCTAACCAATATCCGTCCACTTAAGTTGGGCGTTTTTCGCAAGCGCCTTATTGGTTTTCTTCCCAAGCAGACTCTCAAAATGTACCGCTTTGATCTCTCCCGTGCCAGGGCGTTTGACCCAGATGTTCTCGCGGGTCAATTCCTCTCCTGCTGTAATATCCTTGATTGATACAACACATGCATAAGCAAAGTCGATGGTGGGTTGTTCTTCGGGCAGAATGTCTTTGTCGCCGGGCAATGCTTGGAAGATCGCGCGTGAGCCGTCGATCAGATCCTTCAGTTCGGCGGGGTCAATGGAAATGGGCACATCCGGACCGGGCCAGGTTTTATCCGAAGTGAAATGTTTTTCGAGGATGCGTGCGCCAAGTGGAACTGCCGCAAAGCAGGTGTAATTACCGAGGGAATGGTCGCTTAAGCCAAGGACAGCATTTGGGAATTTTTTTGCCATGCTTTTCAACGCACCGAGCCGCACCTTGTCATACGGGGTAGGGTACATGGATGTACAGTGAGTCAGCGCATAAGGAACGCCGGCTTTTTCAAGGATCTCAACCCCGGGTTGAATGGACCCCAGATCATTCATGCCGGTGCTGAGGATGACAGGTTTGCCAAATGAGGCAATGTGCGCGATAAGCGGATAATTATTGCATTCACCCGAGCCGATCTTGTATGCATCCACGTTCATTTTATGAAGGCGGTCTGCTGCAGCGCGGGAGAAGGGTGTGCAGAGATAGATCATCCCCTTTGATTCAACGTAGGCTTTGAGCCGGATCTCTTCATCCTCACTCAAGGCGCATCGTTTCATGATGTCCCAAATGGACTCAGTCGCATTGCCGGGAATGACATTGTTGGGGATCATCTCATCTTCAATGACATGTGATTGAAACTTGACGCATTCACATCCGGCTTTATACGCATCATCCACCATTTGAATGGCTTTCTCGTAACTGCCTTCATGATTGATGCCGATCTCTGCCAGAATGAGAGGCGGATGGTTTTCGCCCACCCAGCGGTTTGCAATTTTAAATTCTTGAGCCATGGTTCGTTACCTCCAAATGAATCTACCAGATCGTCCAGCCGCCGTCCACGCACAGGATGTGGCCGGTGACGTAGCTGGAGGCCGGGGCGGCCAGGAAGACTGCCGCGCCGGCGATCTCTTCCACCGTTGCGGGCCGGCCGAGCGGCGTGCGTTCGCGGACGCGGCGGCCGCCTTCGTCG
>DAOQPR010000450.1:0-2044 GCA_035333265.1 Anaerolineales bacterium | reverse complement strand
GGACTGGCTCAGTCCCTTCGGCTTGCTGCTCGGCCTCGATGGTGTGATCCTGCTGGCGTACATCATCGCCATTCCTGCCAATGAGATCGTTGTCCCAACCATGATGATGGTTTACATGGGCGCAGGTATGATGATCGACGGTCCCGGCACGAGCGCGGGCATTTACGACCTGCTCGTCCACGGCAACGGCTGGACGCTGCTCACCGCGGTCAACCTGATGTTGTTCGCTCTGCTTCACAACCCATGCGCCACAACCATCATAACCATTTACAAAGAAACCAAGTCATGGAAATGGGCAACGGTCAGCGTGATTATTACACTGGGCACAGCATTTTTAGTTACATTCCTAACTGCAAGCATCGCAAGATTATTGGGCTGGGCATAAACCCATCCACTAAGAAATAAAGGCCGTCTTACCGACGGCTTTTATTTCTTAAATCCCCAATTTGTTGGATTGTGCTTTGCGCGCAACAACGATAAAGTAGCCGCACAGGAGACATAAATGAAACAACATTTTTGGGTAAGGCTGCTTATTCTTGGCATCAGTTTTTCCATCACTGGCTGCGGACGTGCCACAACCAGCAACAGCGCCTTTGCAGGCACATGGACAACCAACATCGGCACAGTGAATTTCGTTCAGAAAGATAACGAGATCACCGGGGCCATCCAAGGCTATGGCGGCTTTTGGAACGAGACTTTCACCGGAACCCTCAACGAAAACGGCGAAGCGGTCTTCAGCACAGAATGGTTCGGCGATTTCACGCTTGCCCTGGATGGAGAAGATAGCTTCAGATCGAACTCCACCGAACTCGCCTTTTGCGGGATACGCGGCGAGAACATGGAACTTCCGGCGGGCTGTGGTTTCAGCGGCAAATGGATCGTCCCATCCAAATCCGTGTTTCTACCTGGCAGCTACATGCTTCTCACACAAGTTGGCGAGAATGTGACCGGCACCATTTACGATGAAAACGATAATGACTACGAAACCTTCACGGGTGTGATGGAATGGGGCAAAGGCTGGCGAGCCAATGGTACATACCGAGAGCGCGGCGAAATCTCCCTATGGATGAATGCCACAGAAACCGGGTTTCAATTCATGACCAGCCAGGGCAATATCCAGGAACTGTGTGCCGTTCGAGAAGGGATAGACAGCGCCTATCTGAGCACGTTTACCTGCCAGCCGTAGCCTGTCGGGCAAAAATTTTCGTACACGGATGACGCGAAAAACACGGGAAAATCAAGAGAATAAATCACCACGCGAATTTGCGCGAATAAAGACCAGATTCACGAGGATTGGCGCAGATTAGCGGATAAAATGATCGTTTGTCATGACTTTAAGAAAACCCTGAACCCTGTCAAGCATCATATTGACAGGGTTTGTTTTCGGAAGTAATATATGAATACTTGTTCATATATTCAATGAAAAAACTCACCGAACTCAAAGCCATCCAACTTGCTGAACTCTTCAGCGCCCTCAGCGACGCAAGCCGCATCCGCCTGATCGCCCTGCTCATGGACGGTGAGATGAGTGTCCGCGCGCTTGCCGAAGGAGTGGGCATGACCGAATCGGCCGTCTCGCACCAACTGCGCGGACTACGCCACATGCACCTCGTGCGCACGCGTAAATCGGGCAGGCAGGTCTTCTACTCGATTGACGATGATCACGTCTCACGCCTGTTCACGCTGGGGCTCGATCACGTCCAACACGGATAACATGCACTCTCACTCCCATTCCCATTCACACTTTGGCGACATCGCCAACCAAACCACGAACCGGCTCGCACTTTCGCTCACCCTCACAGCGGTTTTTGTCGTCATCGAAGTGCTCGCAGGCATCTTCGGCAACAGCCTCGCCCTGCTAACCGACGCCGCGCACAACTTCACCGATGTGATCGCATTGGGATTAAGCTGGTACGCCCTGCGCATCGCCGCCAAACCCGCCAACTCCGGCAAAACATTTGGATACCATCGCGTTGGGATCCTCGCCGCGCTGATCAACTCCACGACCCTGATCCTGATCGCCATCGGGATCTTTTACGAAGCC
>DAOQPR010000449.1:0-2068 GCA_035333265.1 Anaerolineales bacterium | reverse complement strand
TTTTCCCTCTTAGATTATCCGAAGTCAGGCGCTCTATCCATTGAGCTACTGGGGCATGGCCAAAATTATACACGATTTAGCGGGTGGCGATCATTTGATCGAGATAATGTTTTGTTTTTGTTGAAAAATATAGCCTGACGATCGGGGCGGCAAAAAAACCGAGGAGGCGCTTCCTGCCTTTATATCCAGCCATAATCTCCTCGTACATGACCCATTTGTCCAACATTTTGATCGCACAATAAAGGCTGATGAGATTGTTATTGACAGGCTGATCTTCGAAATAACCTTTTAGAATCGATCCTCGGTATTCTTTCATTACCGCTCTCTTAAAGTAAGAACCAAAACTGAAGATCTGCTCCTTGAACACGTCTGGATGTATCATGATCAAGGCGATGTCTGAATAAATAGGGGCGTGCCTGGTTTTGACATCGATCATACAGAGTTGATGATCCTCTTTTGAGTAAAGAACATTATCACAGGAGAAATCTCCATGGGAATTGGAATAAGTGATTTGACTGCCCCGGATTAGATCGACCTTTTGCAGAAATCGCGCCTCGAAATCAGCCCTGGTAGTATTTCTGTGGTTGGCGGTTTGGAGTCGGCCGAGCAGGCTAAGAATTTCATTGACAATGGGTTGAGCAGGCTGTTCGACCTCATGAAGGGAATGCATCTGGCTGTGGAAGATATTAAGAATGCGGCCGGTCAAGTAAGCGGCATGGGTCAAATGGTCCACATTTTCTTTTACCCCGCGAATTGTGCCCTTTTCTGTCAGCAAATTGCTGATGGTCTGCGAAGGGAACTCCTCCATGAAAATGGCGAAATATTCCGGGAGGTATTGCAAAGGACGAATGGCACTGAGATGATCGTTACGATTTCCGAAAAAAGAGTAAAGCGAAACCAGGTCTTGATATTCAGCCGGGATCTTAACGTGCAATTCTTTGTTGGCTATGGCCTGTTGAAGGGAGTGCATTTTGGGGTCACGCCGAACTTTAACCAAAATGGTCTTATTGGTTTTTGCCGACCCGGCCAACGAATAGTGAAGCATAAAACAACTTACATAGGATCGAATTGTGGGTGTGGGGGTGCTAAGAACATAGTCCGTTCCATACCATTCGGGTAGGTGGTCTGTGATTTCTTTTGTGAAGACCGCCAGGATGGCTTCATCGTTTTGACTGTATCGATAATCCATGATTTTATCCGGATGCAAGAATAATTACAGGCTTGGGAGTATACACGATTTGCCCATTGATGGCTGGTTACAAGAAAATAACAAGCTGATGCACAGCATGGTAAAAGTGAATCTGTTATAGAAACCCTACTACCGTAGGTTTGTCTCCAGCCGACCCTGCGTGATAGAATTTGACATCTTTTTTGCGAAAGGGTCTTTATCCATGGCAGATGTGAAATCGTTCGGCGAGCGTTTGATCGACAGTCTTGAAAAAGTGATCGTGGGAAAGCGGCAATCCATGGAGTTGGTGGCAATTGGCTTGCTGTGCCAGGGTCATGTTCTGATCGAGGATGTGCCAGGAGTGGGGAAGACGATGATGGCGCGCAGCCTGGCCCGCTCTCTGGATTGCATCTTTAACCGCATCCAATTCACCCCGGATATGCTCCCCAGCGATGTGACAGGCGTCTCCATTTACAATCAGCAAAGCGGACAGTTCGAGTTCCGTCCCGGCCCGATCATAGGGCAGATCATACTGGCAGACGAGATCAACCGCGCAACGCCGAAGACGCAAGCGGCGTTGTTGGAAGCGATGGAAGAACGTCAGGTGACGGTGGACGGTGTTACGCATCCCATGCCCAATCCGTTCATGGTTTTGGCCACTCAAAATCCGATCGAATATGAGGGGACCTTCCCGCTTCCTGAAGCGCAATTGGACCGCTTCCTGCTACGACTGAGGCTGGGATACCCCGGCATCAGCGATGAAATTCGCATCATGGATGACCAGCAGTTGAAACACCCCATTGAGTCGCTCAAACCTGTGGCCACGGCCGAAGAGGTGCTTCAAGCCTCAGATGCGGTGAGGCGCATTTATGTGTCGCCTGCGGTGAAGCGATATATTGT
>DAOQPR010000448.1:0-2131 GCA_035333265.1 Anaerolineales bacterium | reverse complement strand
CTGATGGATAACTTTGAATGGGGACATGGCTTCTCCAAACGTTTCGGTCTCGCTTACACCGACTATGCCACACAGAAACGCATCATCAAAGATTCAGGTGAATGGTATGCGGAGCTTATCCGAAGAAACGAAATTAACGAATAAGTTTCGCCTCCGCCTTATTTTTTGTGCTACTGAATTTTCGCACACACTTGATATTCACTACATTTTCAAATCCCATATTTACAGGTATGATGCAGAAAATAATGAATAAGGACTGGTCTTTTCAGAATGAGCGATGAAACAAAACCGATCTATATTGTCTCTGGCCTGCCGCGTTCGGGGACATCCATGATGATGAAAATGCTCGAGGCGGGTGGTCTCAATGTGGTGACCGATAACATCCGCACAGCCGATGACGATAACCAGCAAGGTTATTTTGAATTTGAGCGGGTCAAAGCGATGCGGGAAGGTGATACGGCCTGGGTGGAGGAGGCACAAGGGAAAGTGGTAAAAGTCATCTCTGCCTTGTTGGAACACCTGCCCGCCGCTTATTCCTATAAGATCATTTTCATGGAACGTGAGATGATGGAGATTCTCGCCTCCCAGCGAAAGATGTTGGAACGCCGCGGTAAACCGGGTAATCCCGCTGAAGATGGGAAGTTTGCCGAGTTATATGGGAAGCATTTGGAGAAAGTGAAGGGCTGGCTGGTTGTTCAAAAGAATATGGATGTGTTGTTTGTTCCTTATAATGAAATGTTGAAACACCCCGCAGACTTTGCGGCAAAAGTGGCAGAGTTTACTGCCCTTCCCTTAAATCTTCAGGCCATGAGCGAAGTGCCGCAGGAGCAATTTTACAGGCAACGTAAATAAAAAAGAGAGCCGCGAGATTCATTTCGCGGCTCTCTTTTATTGAAACGGTTCATTTCTTTCTTTTAGCTTAGCCTTTAACGTTGCCAGCATTTCCGCAGCTGTTTCCGGTTTTGAACTCGAAAGGTCAGATAACTCTTCGGGGTCGTTCTTGATATCGAACAACAGCGACATTTCGTCACCTGCGCCGTATTCGTTGTAACCCAAATAATAGATTAACTTGTAATCGCCTTCGACATGCATCACGGTTACTTCTGTAAGCGGAGCCGTTGGCTTGTTGCGCCGTGCATTGACGGCATAAATGGGCCGCTCTGGCTGTATGATTCCGTTGGCATAAGGCGGCAGGATCTGTCCCTCCGTCCAGTCGGGAATGGCGTGACCGGTCAAATGCAGCATGGTTGGCATGATGTCCACCGCGCTGGTCTTCTCGTATACATCCCTGCCGGTTTGTGAGCCGGGTTCAAAGATTAGCAACGGCACACGGATTACCGGCTGGTAGAACGTAGGTGTGGAATGTGCCCAAATGCCGCGCTCAAACATCTCTCCGTGATCTGAGGTGAACACCAGCCAGGAATCTTCGAGGATGCCGGATTTTTCCATGGCATCGAACAGCCGCCCAAACTCACTATCCACGTGACGGACGAATTCATCATAAACAATCCGCCATTTGGCGAGGAAATCGTCAGACCGGCCTTCTGTGAAAAGATCTTCAGGTTTTGGGATCGGCTGAAAGGAGTCGTCCTGAAAAAGGCCGACAAAATCCTTGTAAGGTTTGTAGGGGAAGTGCGGCGGCAGGAAGTGGAAATATCCCATAAATGGCTTGGGTAATTCTCCCAGCCTTCCAGCCAGCCAATCCACGCCCTGTTCGAGAGTGAAGTAATTGTCATTGTTGATATTGGGCAGGCCAAGCGGATATAGACTCGCGGCTGATGATACTTTATTGTCCCGATATTTTTCGTATAACTGCGACAAGAACAGGGAATAGGAGAATCCCTCTGTGCGCTTCATGGCACGTGCCCAGGCTACCGTGGCGGTATCCTCATCATTGCCCAAAAAATTGTGGATGAAACTGTCGTTGAATAAAAACAGTTCAGCCTGTGGGACATATTCACTGATGTCGCCCACAAACTGTTTGAACAGGGTGTTGACCAGGGTATTATGCGAGTAGGCCACCCGGTGATAATCGTCAAATGCGTGGAAGATGCTTTTGTTGGTAAAAGCTGGAATAGCCGGATCATTGAAACCAATGGCATGGTGTGACCAGGGCAGGGCTCCAGTTAAT
>DAOQPR010000447.1:0-2139 GCA_035333265.1 Anaerolineales bacterium | reverse complement strand
GTGAACATATCAACGGGGATGCCCAGGGCTCTGTAGATGATTCCGGAGTAGAAGTCCACATTGGGGTACAGTTTGCGCTCAATAAAGTATGGATCGCGCAAGGCTACTTCCTCCAGTTTCATGGCGATATCCAGCACAGGGTCATTCACGCCAAGTTTCTTAAGGACATCATCCGCTGCCTTCTTGATGATCTTGGCGCGAGGGTCAAAGTTCTTATATACACGATGACCGAAGCCCATCAGGCGGAAGCCGCTGTTCTTGTCTTTTGCTTTGTTAATCCACTTTTCAATATCTCCGCCGTCTTTACGGATTTGTTCCAGCATGAGGATTACCTCCTGATTAGCGCCACCGTGGAGAGGTCCCCAGAGCGCATTGATGCCTGCCGAGATAGAAGAGTAGATGCTGGCTTTGGATGAGCCTACAATCCGCACGGTAGAGGTGGAGCAGTTTTGTTCGTGGTCAGCGTGCAGGATAAGCAACTTATCAAGCGCATCGGCCACAACCGGATCAACTTCATAATTGTCTGCCGGAAGTGCGAACAACATCTTAAGGAATCGCGAGCAGTAATCAAGTGAGTTATCTGGGTAGTTAACAGGATGCCCCACGGCATTTTTGTAGGCCCAGGCAGCAAACGTAGGCATTTTAGCCAACGACCGAACGATACTCAGGTAAACGCCTTCTGCAGAGCGGTTGGGATCTAATGCCTCCGGATAAAACGCGGTCTGGGCACAGAACATGGAAGCCAGCACACCCATGGGGTGGGATGTGGAGGGGAATCCATCCAGTATTTTTTTGATGTCTTCGTGAACCAGCGTATGGGTCTTGATATCATTGGAAAACTTGGCCAACTGGTCTTTCATCGGCAGTTCGCCGAATATGAGGAGATAGGCTACCTCCAGAAAATTTGATTTTTCTGCCAGGTCCTCAATGGAATAACCGCGATATCGCAGAATTCCTTTGTCGCCGTCCAAAAAGGTGATGGCGCTTTTGGTGGCTCCAGTGTTCTTGTAGCCAAAATCGAGGGTGACAGCTCCGGTTTTTTCAAGCAATTCACCAATATCGATACCTACTTCATTTTCGGTGCCTTCTACGACGGGTAATTCATAAGTCTTGCCGTCCAGAATCAATTGTGCAGTCTTTGCCATGAGAAATCTATTTTGCTCTAAAGTAAATCGGGGTTCTTGTAGTTGGAAATGCTTTGGGATATTTAATTGTTGCCCAGAATCAGGGGCATTCCATCCTTGCCGGAGCCTACTACAATGACCTTCGAATTGGGGGACTTGGCCAGTTCCAGAGTTGCCTCTATCCCTCTCATTTTCAATAGTTTATCAGTAAGACTATTGTTGATAATGTTGTTTGCTCTCGATTCACCTTCTGCCGCTATGCGTTTGCGCTCGGCTTCACTCTTTTCTTTGTCGAGTCGGAATTGGTAGGCAAGGGCTTCCTGTTCTTGCTGTAATTTGTTTTCGATGGCACCCTTGATCTGGTCGGGGAGTACGATGGAACGGATCAGGACGGCGGTGGCAGTCACATTATTAGCACTCAGGATCTTCTCGGTTTCGTTCTTGATGGCGGTTTCGACTTCCGCACGTTTGGTGGAATAGATCTCTTCTGCTGTAAAACGACCCATTACCTGACGAACGGTGGAACGCACCTCGGGGATCACCAGTACTTCAACGTAATTGGCTGTGAATTTCTGATGTACGTAACCAATTTTTTCCGGAATTGGAAAGTAGCGCACCGTAACATCAACATGGATGGAAAGCCCGTTCTTGTCCAGGATGTCCATATTTTCATCCGATGACATTTCATTGACTTTGTAGGTATAAACAGTGTTCCAGGGTGCTTTCATATGGAGGCCCTGGTCGATTACATTGTCCCGATCCAGGCCTGTGGTGAAGGGGTAAAAGATAACGGCTCGCTCGGTCGATTCAACAGTATAGAACAGGCTGCTTGATATCGACATCAGTACAATGATGCCGATAATCGATACAATAATGATGGGTAGTCTCCGGTTATTCATGGCAGTGGAATTTGATTAGATGAAAGTGAATTGAAGGCAAGTTAATGATTCTATGGCCCGATATTTATCTGGCGAACGGGCATTTATAAAACCTTGATTATTATTTAGTTGAATCG
>DAOQPR010000446.1:0-2149 GCA_035333265.1 Anaerolineales bacterium | reverse complement strand
GAGAAACGCCCCATCATCACCACATCGTCCACTGTGACGGGAAAACGCCAGTCTACTTCCTCGCGTTGAGGAACATATGCCACGCAATCTTTATGCGAGCCGAGCGTCTCGCCATGGATCATGACCTGCCCGTGTTGCAATGGCAACAGTCCGACCAGCGCTTTGAATAGCGTGGATTTGCCTGCGCCGTTAGGTCCGACCACCGCTACGCGTTTTCCGTGAGGAATTTGAAAACTCAGGTCACGCAGGATGATCTTTTGGCCATAACCAATGCTGATATTATGAACTTCAAGGCGATGAGGAGTGTGGGACATTGGACGAATTTCGTTTTCTCTTGATCTTAATTTGAACTTGCAAATGAAAGACGTATTTTGTGCGCCTATCTTACTTCAAATTCTTATTGCAGGGCATTCACGATCTCCGTCACGTTGTATCTCATCATATCGATGTAGGTGGGAGCGGGGGCGCCTTCTGTGAGCGATTCCAGGTAAAGCGTGTTCACCACCTTTACACCGGTCTCTGAAGCAATTTGGTCGGCCAAGTTCGTGTTTTCCACTTCGCCAAGAAAAATGGCCGGTGCGCCGGAGTCCATAATGGTGTCAATGGAGGCTGCGACTTCCTGGGCTGAAACACTCGCTTCGGAACTAAAACTTGGCAGGATGCTGTCTGTGACAGTGAAGCCGTACCTTTGGGCAAAGTACCCCATCGCTTCATGATTGGTCACCAACAAGCGACGTTCAGCGGGGATGGTCTCTACTTCCTGGAGTATCCACATGTCAAGTCCCTTCAATTTGGCGATATACGCTTCGGCATTGACCTTGTATGTTTCGGCTCCATCGGGGTCGGCCTCGCTCAAGCCGTCGCGGATGTTTTCCACGTAGGTGATCACACGATTCACATCCAGCCACATGTGTGGGTCGCCGACCATCTCACCGGGGGTTTCCTCGCTTTCCATTTCGTTCGGGGTCAAGCCCTCGGTGGCTGTGATGATCAGGCGCTCTCCGTCTGCATTTTCGAGCAATGGTTCAATAAAGTGTTCATATTCGATGCCATTCAAGATCAGTACATTGCTCTCTGCGATCCGGGATACATCTGATGGTGCAGCCTGATAGGCATGTGGATCCGCGCCGGTTGGTAACAGGGCATCCACATGGATACGGTCGCCGGCTATATTCTGGGCAATGTCTGCCAGGAAGGTGGTGGATGCGAGCACCTTGAAGGTGCGCTCTCCACTTTGAGCGGTGGAGCCACAACCGGTTAGGAAGAGAGCCGCAACGATGAAGGTCACGATAATGGTATTGAAATTCTTTTTCATTTAAAACTCCTAAATTTTATCCCCCACCGAAGCAGGGGAATGGCTTTATGAACGGCAGTTGGCGCACAGGCCGAACATTTGCAACCAATGTTCCTGTATCTGGTAGCCGGTTTTTTTGGAGATCGACTTGGTTAGCGCATCAAGATCGTCCCCCTCAAAGAACTCCACCTGCCCGCATTGCTGGCAAAGCAACAAATGCTGGTGTCCGATGCCTGCCGCGATGAAGGCCTGGCATCCCATGGGCTGATGTACACGCTGTATGAGATGAAGTTCCTCAAGTTTTTCGAGAGTGCGGTAGACAGTCACCAGCCCTAACGCTCGATATTTTTTGCGGGCCGCATCATAGACCTCAATGGGGCTCAATGCGCAGGTCGAGCCAAAGACCGTATCCACCACGGCGCGCCGGGCAGCGGTGACGCGATAACCGTTATCATGTAACTGTTCCAACCAAGTGCCAGCAGACATAATATCTCTTTTTATTGAAAATATTTTTCAATAATTATATGCAAAAAAATGGGGATGTCAAACCGCTTAAGGTAACCAGTGCGGCATGAGCCCTTCCGTGAGGATGCGGGGTTCTTCATAGCCCGGCATCCATAATACAATCTCAGGAGTGTTTTGTCCACGTAACTTAAATTGCTGGTAAAGCAGGGCGCTTCCCCACGGATCCCATTGCGGTGAATTGTACGTATATTCCGGATCTCCTGCTATGATGATGCCGTCTAACAAGGATGGATTGAAAACCCACAGGGATTGCGTTAGCTGATCTGGAGCGAGGCGCAGGCTTATAACAGCCATGTCTTCACGGGAAGACCATGCGAGGGAGTAGTAAGA
>DAOQPR010000445.1:0-2188 GCA_035333265.1 Anaerolineales bacterium | reverse complement strand
TACTTATTATATTGTCAATAAAAAACACAAGCCGACAGATGATTATCTGTCGGCTTGTTGATTCCTTCAGCAAAACCTACTCAGTCGTCACAACTGCCGGAGCAACCTCATTGCGAGCCGACCAGCGTTCGCGGCCCCACAGCCAGAGCGCACCCAGGCCGAAGAACATGATCCCGAGGCCAATGAGCCAGCCGACCAAGGGCAGTTTCACCAGCAACCCGACCAGAACTACACCCAGTGCCAATGGCCAAACCTTGGATTCTTCTGCTGCATCCATGTGGAAGCTGCCCAATATCCACTTGCCGCCCATCCAGGCCACGAGGATCTTGGTAACGAAGGCAGTAAAGAAGAAAAATCCAACGGTCAGGGCAAAGAGTATCAACAACCCTGTCCAGATGATGGTGCCGGTCACACCGCCCAGTGAGAGGATGCCGAATGCGATCGCACCGAAGATCATCACAGTCAACACCAGCAACAGCAGGAAGAAGAAAGCCGCATAGCTAACCAAACCCCAACCAAAACTCGGCCCAGGTTGGTTTTGAACCTTATCTGTCAAGGCCTTCATGAACCCAGGTACGAGCCAGAGCAGTAACAGGCCAAAGAGGAACAACGTCACAATACTGCGAATCAAGTCGAATGTCCAGGTTGCGGCGAGTTCGGAGGCGGTTGGCGGTACCGGCTGAGGAATATCTGTATCCACAACTGGTTCGTTGCGAGTGATGTTTCCGCCCACAACGCCGCTGGGAATGTCGAGATCCTGCGTCTGGGTATAGATCAAGTCGCCTTCGATCTTTGCATCCTTGCTCACAGTCAGGCCAGGCGCCACAGCCGGAACCGCGATCTCAATATCCTGAATATAGGTGGCAGGGGAGGGTCCGGCCTCGCTGGCATCGGCCACTTCCGCAGTCACATCGCCGCCGAATTGGCCGCTTAACTTCAAGGCACCCGTACCGATCATGGAATCATCACCCACTGTACCAGCCAGCAAGGCCTGTCCACCGCCAAAAAGCAAGTCACCAGAAACCATGCTGTTTTCCTGAGCTTCCAGGCTTGCGCCCGCCGAAATCAGGTCACCACCGATGGAGGAATCTGCTCCCAATTGAAGCGCCGCACCGGCGATGCGTACATCATCCTTCACTGTGCCATTAATAACAACAGTCTGCCCCGCTGCGATCAGGTCACCTTCCACAGTACCATTGATAATAATGGTCTGTCCCGCCGCGATCACATCGCCCTTCACTGTGCCATCCAGCGTAAATCGTTCTGCGCTTACATACAGGTCATCTTCGACCACCTCATTCGCCTCAACGATCACCTCATCTCCGCCGCGGCCATCGAAAGCCAGGGCCGGAGTGACAAAGGTCATCGAAAGGAGCGCGATAAGGGTAAAAATTGTTACTATTTTTTGAGTGCTTTTCATGGAAACTCCTTTGAATAAACTTCCTGAAAGGGATATACGAAGCCGCCCCTGTGAGGTTTCAGACTTGCCCGCCTCGGCTCCCCGCCGGAAGTTGCCCCTAACCATTGACCTTTGTATCCAACACCTTTAACTTCGCCGCCTCACCCAGATACCAGTTCATCAACTCCACGAACCAGCCGCAATAAAGCCCTTTATACTGTGTAATTCCCGCCCTGATCTCACCCAGACTCATATAGCTGACCTCGGCGATCTCTTCCGGGTCGAATTTGACTAGGGTTGGGTTTACCCGGCCTGTGTAAATTTCACTGATCTCATTGTCATTTGGGCCGTATTCCATTTGGATCTTCCCGTGCCGGGATACTTCGATTCCTTCCAACCCCATTTCCTCTCTTAACCCGCGTAGTGCCGCCTCAAGATAACTTTCCCCCGCCTTCACATGTTCCGACACCGAACAATCCAACAGGGACGGCGCATGTACCCGATCCGCGCTGCGCTTTTGGATGAGCATCTCGCCCTGCTCATTAAATAGAAAGACATGCACACCACGGTGCCATAATCCTTGCTGGTGGACAACCGAGCGCATTGCTTGCCCGGTCACTTCGTCTTTGTCGTTCACTATATCCAATAATTCGTCTGCCATTGTTTTCCTTTTGCTCAAGACGGGGCTTAGCCCCGTCGGAGCGTGGATGTAATTGCCCGTGCCGCCCGCTGACCTTCCAGCGCGCATCGGTCTGCCGTCTCTACTCCACGCAGAAGATTCCCCGCCAC
>DAOQPR010000444.1:0-2190 GCA_035333265.1 Anaerolineales bacterium | reverse complement strand
AAAACAAAATCCGAGCTGGCCCGCATCCAAAAAGCGGTCGAGATCACAGATGAAATTTACAAGAAAACTTTTGCCTTCATCAAAGCCGGCATGACTGAGATCGAAATCGCAGACTTCATGCATGGTCAAATGAAGGAATACGGCGTTGGCTATGCCTGGTCGCATGAAAATAATCCCGCGGTAAACTCCGGGCCGCACAAAGTCGTCGGGCACAACGGCCCTTCCGAAATCAAGGTTGAGCCGGGGCATATCATCCACTTTGACTTCGGCGTGAAATATCAGGGCTATTGTTCCGATATTCAACGCATTGCCTATGTTTTGCGTGAAGGAGAAACGGAAGCGCCTATCGAAGTCCAGCGCGGTTTCATCACCATCCGCACCGCCATCGAAAAATCCCGCGAAGCCATGCAGACCGGTGCGACAGGCAACTCCATCGATACCATTGCCCGTGAGATCGTGGTCGACTCTGGTTACCCGGAATACAAATATGCCCTCGGGCATCAACTCGGACGGGTTGCCCACGATGGCGGCGCATTGCTCGGTCCGCTTTGGGAAAAATATGGAGATTCACCGAATCAACTCCTGGAAGTGGGACAGGTGTATACACTTGAACCCGGCCTGGCAGTTCCCAATTATGGATATATGGGCTTGGAGGAAGATGTTGTGCTTACGGAGGAAGGCGCTCTGTATATCGCAGACCCACAGCGTGAGATCGTTTTGATAAACAAGTAGCCTCCTAACCTGGAGCAGCCATGAAAAAAATTTCAAGGTTTCTTATCGGTGGTTTGACACTGGTCATGCTCTTCACTGCAATTTGGGTTGTGCGAAAAATCCAGGTATCCCCTCCTCCGCAGGGGCAAACGTACCAGGTAGTGCGTGATTGGCCACAACTCCCTGTTGGCGTCATTTTGGGGCAAGTCTCCGGCATTGACCTGGATTCAAAGGGAAACATCTATGTATTTCATCGGGCAGGTCGTATATGGTCTGGTGAAGATGTTGGGCTGGAAGTCATCCCGGCGCCAACCTTATTTATCCTGGATGGCGAGAGCGGCCGATTAATTGAAAGCCGTGGGGCGGATATGTTTGTCCTCCCCCACGGGCTAACCATCGACCAAAATGACAACCTCTGGCTGACCGATGTGGGCCTGCATCAGATTTTTAAATTCGACTCAAATGGAAATCTCTTAATGACATTGGGAGAACGCGGAATCAAAGGGGCCGATGAATCGCATTTCAACCAACCCACCGATGTGGCCGTGGCAGCCGATGGGTCATTTTACGTCAGCGATGGGTATGGAAACAGCCGTATCGTGAAGTTTTCTCCTGAAGGGAACTTTTTGATGAGCTGGGGAAGCGCGGGAAACGGACCCAGCCAATTCAATACTCCCCACAGTATTGCACTGGATGCGTTCGGGAATGTGTATGTGGCAGATCGCGGCAATGCCAGGCTTCAAATCTTCAGCCCGGATGGCATCTTCATCAAAGAGTGGCAAGGAGCAGAATTTGGAAGGCCGTGGGCGGTTCGTATCGATACGAGCGGGAACGTTTATATTGTCGATGGCGGCGACCAGTCCACCCTTTTGCCGGATCGAGCCCGAATCCTTAAGTTCGATGCTGATGGGCGCCTTCTGGCTTCTTTTGGTTCTTCAGGAACTGCTCCGGGAGAGTTTATATGGCCGCATACGATCGCCTTGGGTAAAAACGGCGAGCTTTATGTGGGCGAAGTCTCCACGGGAATGCGGATCCAAAAGTTTGTGCCGTAGATGAGATAAAGCTCGGAGGGAGATCATATTCTATAGAGGCCGGGCAGACCTACAGTCAAAGGCGAGGCGGTTTATCCTATTTCCCATATGACCTCCATCACTGGCTTGTCTGACATCCAATGTTATACTCATGATTGTGAAAATTTTCACCTAAAGGACTTACCATGACTCAAGAAGACCCAAGGATTTTGGAACTCCGACGCGTGCGCGCAAAAGCAAAGGAGGGTGGCGGCGAGGAGCGCAATGCCAAACAGCGTGCCAAGGGAAAGATGACAGCACGTGAACGCATTGAAGCCCTGCTTGACCCCGGTACCTTCAATGAGATCGAACCGTTCATCACACATCAGGGCGATGAATTGGGATTATTGAAGGAAAAGTTTTATGGCGACGGTGTCATTACAGGCTATGGACAGATCAACGGGCGGAC
>DAOQPR010000443.1:0-2218 GCA_035333265.1 Anaerolineales bacterium | reverse complement strand
TAATGAATTTGGAAGCGGTCAATACCTACGAAGGCACGCATGACATCCATGCATTAATCCTTGGCAGGGCCCAGACGGGAATTCAGGCTTTTTCATAAAAACGAACCTTTACGCTGGACGGCAGGCGGCTGGAATGTGCCGCCTGCCGTCCAGCGTTTTTTATTTTCCTTGGGGAATTTGTCCGCTTTTGTCTTTTTCTCCGATATATAAGTATGCTTGCATTAAGTCCTTCCGAGGAGACTTGTATGGAGAATGAAAATCCACGGGGCGTGAATGTGGATTCCCAAACAGTTCAGCGTGCGCTGGGTGGGGATCGATCTGCGCTCGCGCAAATTTATGACGCCTGCGCGCAACCGATCTACCGTTACCATTTTAGCCGTGTGGGAAATTCCGCGGATGCCGAAGACCTGACCTCTCAAACCTTCATGGCTGTGATCGAATCCCTGCCGCGGTATCAGCACCGCAACAATTTCAAAGCGTGGGTCTTTCAACTCGCGCGGAATAAACTGGTGGATCATTTTCGCGGCAACCACTCTCACGCGGAGATTGGAGATTGGGTGGTGGACCCAGCCCAGGGCGATGTGCTCGAGACGCTGGTTTGGGATGAGTCGCGCACACAGTTGAAGTCTCTGTTGAATTCGCTTGATGAAGAAGACCGGGAATTGCTCCGCTTGCGTTACTCAGCAGGGCTTTCGTTCGTGGAGATCGCCCAATTGTTTGGGCGAAAAGAGGATGCCGTGCGCAAGGCGATACGGCGCATTCTCGACCGTCTAACCATTCAGATGGAGGCACAAAATGCCTAAGCCGATCAAACCATCCGAACTCGAAGAAATGCTTGCAAACGTTTCCCGCGTCTCTGAGCCTGATGCTGAATTCCTGAATTCTCTGCGCAACCGTTTTATTGCGGAAGGACAGGCAAGCGCAAAAATGAATCAGGAGACTCGAATGCGACAAAAAACTTTTTCACCACGCCTTGTCTGGGCGTTGGTCGTGCTGGCTATTGTGGCGATCATGGTGTTGTTCACACGGCCAACCGTGGTCACTGCCTTGAAGCGTTTGTTGGGGTATGTGCCGAATGTCGGCATCATTGACCAGGCAGCCAATGTGCGTGTGCTTGCAGAGCCGTTCACGGTGACGCGTGAGAATGTAACTGTGAATGTTGAACAGGCGGTTTTGGATAATGAAAAAATAGCGATCGTGTATTCCTACATCCTGCCGACAGGGATGTCGATTGATTATGGAAATGCGGCCTATGATGAAAGGCAGCCATACCTTGAATTGCCCGACGGCAGGCAACTTTCACCCGTTCTTGGTACACAACGCAGCACACAGGATTGCCCGCAATGTTCGATGCGCTATATGATCCAGTTTGAAGCCCTCTCAGCAGATGTTCAGGAGGCTACACTTTTCCTTCCCAGTCTGGTTGCTGTTCCACTTGGATATGCCCCACAGGATTGGGCGCTTCATTTGACGTTCAAGACGGCTGACCCATTGTCCATTGCCCCGATTGTTGAGCAGGTGGTGACGCCCGTCCCCACGATAGGTGGAGTTGAAACCCCGGCACAAACAGTGGAGACGTATGGTATTACAAACACTCTCGATAAAGTTGCCACCCTGCCCAATGAATACATTCTTTTTGGTAATACCGCATGGACCGATACGCGAATCAACCCTTATGGTGTGTCCGCCTTGCTGACGTCCATCAAAGATTCAAATGGAACGGACATCCCATTTGAATTTGCTGCCCCGGGGATATCCCCCGGAGCGGGGGAACTGCGTGTTTATTGGGCTTACAAGATTGAGAGAACTTTTACGCCGCCATTAAGGCTCTCTTTTGAGGTGGTTGCGTCCCTGCCTGTTGACGGCGTATCCTTCATCTTCGATCCGGGGCCAAACCCGCAACTGGGGCAGACTTGGGATGTGAATCAAGATGTGACCATTAATGGCAAGGTCATTCATATATTGACCGCTGTACAGGATGAACCGGGATATCTCACTTTCACCATGCAATCAACTTCGGGTGTTGTCTTCGCATCCATTGCTGACCCTGCCTACCCGATGATGGGCGGTGGCGGCGGCGGGGGTGGTTCGCCCGAAGAGTTTGTAAGCGGTTTTGGATACCCGACTTCCATACCAGAAGGCCCGCTGACGCTTATTTTTACCAAGATTGAGCTGTTTGTCCCTGGCTCATGGGTGTTGACCTGGAGTCCATAGAAAA
>DAOQPR010000442.1:0-2219 GCA_035333265.1 Anaerolineales bacterium | reverse complement strand
AAGTGATTCTAATATAGGCATCGCTAAAATCATCCAGTTTGATGACTTTCACATTAGACCACCGTTTTACCTCTTCAATAAGGAAGGTAAGGGCAAAACTCCGCAGGGTATCTTGGCCTGAAACGGGAATTTGGGGCGTACTGGCGGGATTCGAAGAGGCAAGACTGTAGGATTGGTAAATCGAACTGACTAAGGGATGCGGCGTGGGATTTTTATAAATGTTTGCGTTATCTTGATTTGGCTGACACGGCGGATAATTCTGTTCCACATTCATTGGCTCAAGAGAACACCCCACCAACCCAGCCAGGGATAGAAGAACAAACCCCCATCGGATATAGTAGTTCCATTTGTGTTTTTGTCGAAAACCCTTGATATACATAGCCCGCCTTTCTGGATCCAATTTTCAAGAATAGAAGAAGTGCAAAAAGATCATCCAAACTGAATCGAACGGATGAAAAACGATACGATAATTATAGTGAATCTAAAAAGGCGGTTCAAGACCATTTGTCATATTCCCCAAAATAAATCCGCCGCCCGCCAGCATGGGGGGGACATGCTGGTCGGTACGGCGGGGGACACCAAGATACCAATAAAAGGGAGGGCAGGTGTCGTTACGGATAATATACACCTTATTTATCCGATTTTCATTAAAAATATATAAGAAATACAGAGGCTAGTCCTTCCCCTCGCTAAAAAGCCTGAGCCAGTCTTCAACCTCCTGTGCGGATATTTTCTTCTCAACCCCGCCTTCACGGGTGGAGGCTGTCAGAGCGCTTCGTATCTGACCGACAAATTCCTCCGAAGAAACAACTCCAGCCTGGTTCACCCGCGCCGCTCTTTGCACCTCTCTATCCGATGAGACGACCATCCATTCTTTGGCGGTCTTCCCCATGCTGTTCAACCGCTTGCGCATGGCGGAATCAGCCGTCTGCCCAAGCGGAATAAAATGCGCTTTAATGGTGCCCAGTTTCCGGGTCCCGGCCTGACCCGCTGGTGCGCCATCAAAATAAACTTCCACTTGTTGGCGTTTCAGGCGCGCGAATTCCTGCAACAGGTGAACCAGTTCCATTTCATCGTCAGGTTCATCGAGGCGCAATCCCAATTTGGGGATCAGGTTATGACCGTCGATCAGATAGGGCATGCAGAAATTGTACTATCGCCTGATGTGTTATTTAGTTAGCGTTTTATAAAAAAACCGCGAGAGGCAATCTCTCGCGGGCGTGATTTAGGCGGCTTCCACTACCTTGGTAGAAACATCGAAGGTCGGTGGATTTTCCAATGTCTTCTTGACCTTGCACAATTCAGCTGAGCGGACGAGCGCGGCATGATACTGTTCGGGGAAGGTGGGCGGCACCTGGATCTCAAGTTCGATGTGGTCCATCATGCCGGTCATCATGTTCGGATGATTGCGCTGGATAATGCGAATGCCTTCAGTGGGCAGGTTGCGCTGGCGGCAGAAGCCCAGCACGTAGATGCCCGCGCAGGTGCCGATGGAAGCCAGGAAGAGTTCGAACGGCATTGGTGCAGAATCTGCAGGGGGCTGGTCGGTCTTGAATGTATGTCCGCGATAATGGGCGTCCACTTGCAGCCCGCCGGGGAAATCAATGATCATATCCATGAGAAAGGTCCTCCAAAAGTGTTATATTGATTGGATGCGGCACAGGAAAAAAAGTTGCAGCAGAACCGCACCTATTTTTATGGGATTGCGTATATAAGTTTGTGCCTCATTGAGGCTTGACTCGAAAAAATACCGCAGAATGAATCCGAATATAATGAACCGACCAAACAGAAGGAGACTCTTATGAACGAGAAAAAAACATCCGATATTGTCATTGCCCAGCAGGGTGGCGTGGTTCGTAACATTCTCAACCAATTGAAGTTGATCTATCGCCTGATGAGCGATTCGCGCGTAAGTGTTTTTGCCAAGATCATCCCCATTGGCACGCTGATCTATTTGATCTCGCCCATCGATGCCGTTTCCCTGCCCATCATCGGCGCGGTCGACGACGCGGCTCTGCTCTGGCTGGGTTCCTATATCTTCACCGAACTTTGTCCGCCTGAGGTGGTGGCCGAACACATGAAAGCGCTCGCCGGGAAACCAACTCCTTCTTCAGATGATGTTGTGGATGCGGAAGCCACCGAGATCAAAGACTGATCGACGGCAAATGAAACGACTGTTAATTTTATTGATATTGCCCATGCTGGCTTGTGGGGGATTT
>DAOQPR010000441.1:0-2246 GCA_035333265.1 Anaerolineales bacterium | reverse complement strand
TTCCTCACCCTGCGCGGATTTGCCGTCTTCGTCCCGAATGTGCGCGGCTCCACGGGCTATGGACTTTCGTACACCAAGCGTGTTGACAAAGACTGGGGCGGTCAGGATCGGCTTGACCACGTCCATGCAATGACGAAGGTCTTGCCAAACGATAAACGCCTCGATGTGAACCGTGCCGCAGTGGTGGGACGTTCCTATGGCGGTTACATGACCCTCATGCAAGCAGGTCTACACCCTGAGTTATGGAAAGCCTCCTGCGATATGTTCGGTCCGTATGATTTGGTGACCTTCTCTGAGCGCATCCCTGAAACATGGAAGCCTTATTTCAAACTTGCCATTGGCGATATTGATAAACCCGAAGAACGCGCCGACTTGATCGAACGTTCGCCCAAGACCCATCTGCATAAAATGGCGGCGCCCATGCTCGTCATTCAGGGACGTAACGATCCGCGGGTGGTGGCGGCTGAGTCAGAAGACTTGGTCCGCGAGTTGAAGGCGAGTGGCAAACCCATTGACCTGCTCATCTTTGAAGATGAAGGTCACGATGTGTTGAAATACAATAACCGTGTCACCTGCTATAACGCCATTGCAGATTTCTTTGCCAAGCATCTAAAACCATAATGCCATGACAATTCCGAGCCTTCTGTTCGGACTCGCCCTTGCTCTGATGGTTGGCGCGCTTTTTCATGCGGTGCGGGGAGGCAACGGCTGGCGATTGTTGCTCTGTTTTGGCTTGAGTATCGCCGGTTTTGCCCTGGCACAATGGCTTGGCATGTTTTTTGGCATCTCCTTTTATGCCGTTGGCGTGTTGGATATTGGGTTTGGGGTGTTGGGCAGCATAATTGTATTGGTGATCGGAGACTGGTTAAGCCGTATCGAGCCGGAAAAGAAAAGCGGTGTATAATCCCCGCCCGCTACCAAAAAAGAATGAAAGTGAGTATATAGACAAATGGAAATAATAAAAAGCGCATTGGACCTGTTCCTTCACCTGGATGAATATCTTCAGGAGATCATTATCAATTATGGCGCCTGGACGTATGGCATCCTTTTTGTGGTCATCTTCGTGGAAACAGGCCTGGTTGTTATGCCTTTTCTTCCCGGTGATTCCCTGCTTTTTGCGGCAGGTACCTTTGCAGCCCTGGGCTCTTTCAATGTTTGGGGGCTGATCGGCTTATTAAGTATTGCAGCGGTGCTTGGGGATGCCGTCAACTATTCCATTGGTCATTACCTCGGTGACCGTGCCTATAATATCAAGTGGATCAAGAAGGAATATCTCGAAAAGACCCATGCCTTCTTCGAGAAACATGGCGGCAAAGCCATCTTCCTGGCCCGCTTTGTCCCCATTGTGCGCACGTTTGCGCCGTTTGTGGCGGGAATTGGCAAGATGTCTTACTCGTATTTTGCCACCTACAATATTGTTGGCGGTATTACCTGGGTTTTTATCTTCACGCTGCTGGGATATTTCTTTGGAAACATCCCATTCGTAAAGAAGAACTTTGAATTGGTAATTATCGTCATCATTCTGGTTTCGGTTCTCCCCATGGTTTTCGAATGGTGGAAGCATCGCCAGGAGTCCAAAAAGGCAACGCAGCCATAACTGGTATCTGTTGACAACGATCGAAAAAAAAGAGGCTGACCCATGATCGGGTCCAGCCTCTTTTTTATATTTGATCATGATTATTTTGGAAGTAAAGTCCCTGTAACGACCTTTAACACGACTGCCGCCTTGCGCAGATTACTTAATTGCAGGTTGTTATCGTTGAAATCATCGAACTCTTCGTACTCACCGCGCCAGATCTTGAGAGCTGTTGGTTCGCTGCACCCAAGCTTGCGCATTTCACCAACGAATTCATCTACAGACATGTTGATTCTTGCAGCGAGTTCCTGCACCCGGCTTTGGAATTTGCCATCGTTTGGAATGTTTTGTGGAAATTGGAGCATATAGGGCCTCGTGGATATTTAAATTATTTTTTTAAAACGGTTTATGTATTAACACAAAAATATGACTGGTTACCCAGTTTGCGTTTCAAATCTATAGGGATTTATTTAATTCTAATTGCAAATACTCAAAAGTCAAGCATGGAATACGGCGAAAAACCGGCTATAAAGGATAAAATACCCACTTAAACCCCAAAATTTGGAGATTTTATGGAAACAAATTTAGAGACTCGTATACACAATTTAATAATTCAAAAACACCTGACCCTGGCCAGCGCCGAATCCTGTACTGGAGGGCTGATCGCAGA
>DAOQPR010000440.1:0-2251 GCA_035333265.1 Anaerolineales bacterium | reverse complement strand
GCCCAAGTAATATACCCGTCCAATATCTTCCCGAAATGCAACCAACATGGAATAACCCACCAATTCAGTCCCTCTTGCAGGGTCAAAGATCGATACTAAAATCTTGTAATCGGTTTCACCAGACTCTGAAAAAGTTATTAACCCGTTATATGTCAACACTTGTTTTTCTTTAATATCCAAGACCCATTTATTTGTAAAATTTTCAAAGTAATTTATTTCTTGCCCAGAAAACTCAATATTCTTGGTAATATCAGGGTAGGTGTGAATATTCAATATTAGCCCAGTCTCATCCTTTTCACTGGTAACTGTAATGGTAATTGGCAAAGTATCGCCTGCCTTCACAGTTTCCTCATCTCCGCGTATAGTCAGGCACATCCCACTTCCATCTTTCTCATCTTTGAAACAACCATACCCTCCTCCTGGCGCTTCACTTACCTCTCCATTATTCGTGTTACAAGCGGCAAATAAAAGAACTGTACATATTAATAGGTACATTGATTTGCGTTTCATCTTATCTTTCCTTCCTTTGCAAATAATTTCAATCGATCAGCAATAATTTGGGTCATATTTATAATTAAATATTGAAGTAAGGTCAGGCATAAACTTCCTCCCTGATTCGAAATATACAGGCTTCAAAATTTCGACCTTCGGAATAATGTTCTTCTTATTGTACAACCATTTCCCGTCAGGCAGCAATCACCTCTGTTAGAATCGCGGATATGCAACGCGCCCGTCTTTCGGCTCATATCATCCCTGCCCTGCTGTTCCTGGATGGGGTGATCAGTATTTCTTTTGCACTCTTCGCACATACGCTTGGTTTCGACCCTACGCCCGATATGGGCACATCGCGGGCGATCATGCTTTACCTGGGGGTATTTTTGATTTTCATCGCCGGATTTCTTTTTAAGACAGACCTCGCCAGCCTTACCGGAGAAAAAGTAAAAACCTCTTTCCTCATTGGGCACGTGTGGATTGTTATCATCATCATTTACATTTGGTATATCACCTTCGGCACCTTCACCCAATGGCGTGCCTCCACTCGTTATTATTCCCTGCTGGCAGAAGCCTTCAGCCAGGGTCAACTGCATGTGGATGTGGAACCGGGTGCAGCCTTGCTCGCAGCAGATGATCCCTATAACGCTGAAGGCCGGCCTGTTTTCGATGATGATGTTTGGGATCTTTCACTTTACAAAGGAAAGCTCTATTTATATTGGGGGCCTGTACCAGCCTTGATCATCACACCCATTCAATCCGCCCTTGACCGTCCCATTGCAGATCTGTTTTTGGTCTTTTTCTTCCTGTGCGGATTACTGGTCATCAACTCACTGCTCATTCTAAAATTGTGGCGGCTGTTCTTTGCAGGCATCCCTGCGCAGACGGTGGTCGCTTCGATCTTCGTCGCCGGGTTGGCCCTGCCCATTTTGTGGTCACTCAGCATCCCCGACGTGTATGAGGCGGCCATCGGCGCAGGTCAATTCTTTTTGATGGGTGGAATTTACTTCGTCGTCCTCGCCTTCGAGAAAGACATCCAAAAAAAGTTTTTATTTCTGGCCGGGTTCTTCTGGGCCTGCTCGGTTGGCTCGCGGGCGATCAACGTCCTGCCGATTCTTTTCCTTGCAGGGTTGACTCTGTTTTGGGTTTGGAAACATCAGCGCAAGAATTGGATCCAAACAAGTCTTACCCTGTTGACTCCGCTTGCGATGGGAGCCATACTCATCGGCTGGTACAACTGGGCGCGCTTCGACTCTCCGCTCGAGTTTGGTCTGCGTTATCAGATCACCATCTACAACCTGAACCGTGACCTGCCATTGACATTCCTGCCGGAATACATTCCCTATAATCTTGCGGCTTATGTGTTTCAGCCGTTTGAATTTATTTCAAAATTTCCATTTGTCCAGCCGGTAAAGTTCTCTGCATTACTTCAAGAGTTCGGCCTGTCATCTCCACATCTTTATGCGGCAGGAAATATGACCGGTATGATATTTTTCGCGCCATTCCTGTTCTTTGCATTCTTTCTACTTCGTAGCACAAAACAGCCCAACACGTTGAAATTTATTGTGTATCTTCTAAGCGGCTCCTTTTTCATCAGCTTCGTTTCCCTGCTGCTTTACTACTACGGGCAAATGCGTTTTCTGGTGGATGTGACTTCACAGGTCACACTGCTTGCCATTTTGGGGTATTGGGTATTTTCACAAAAATCCATTTCCTCAAAGCTGGGTTCGACGCTGGCAACCCTGTTGATCGTTTTCAC
>DAOQPR010000439.1:0-2255 GCA_035333265.1 Anaerolineales bacterium | reverse complement strand
TCTGGCGGACAACAACAACGCGTCGCGCTGACCTCGATCCTGGTCATGCGACCCAGGCTTTTGGTGCTCGACGAGCCGACCTCGCAAATGGACCCGATTGGCACCCGCGAAGTCTTCGGCGTGGTGCGCAAAATGGCAGAAGAAGGCATGACGGTTGTGATGGTGGAACACAAAGTGGAATGGATCGCCAATTTCGCCGACCGTGTGATCGCCTTGAAGGATGGGCAGATTCTGCTGGAAGGAAAACCGAACGAAGTACTCACCTCGGACCTGCTGGTGGAAAATAATTTTGGCATTTCACGTTATACCTCCACAGCCAGAGAGGCAAAGAAGCGCGGGCTGTGGAAGAAGGAAAAATTACCCGTTACGTTAGACGAGGCGGTGGAAGGATTTAAACGTAATGCGTGATGCGTAAGTTACGCATTACATATTACGATAAAAAGACGGCAATGAAAATCGAAATCAACAAGCTCCATTTCACCTACCCCACCGGGCTTGAAGCCCTCAAAGGCATCAACCTCACCATTCATGCGGGCGAGCAGGTTGCCATTGTTGGGCAAAATGGCGCAGGCAAGACGACCCTGGTGCGTCATTTCAACGGCTTGCTCAAACCAACCTCTGGCTCCGTATCGATTGGCGAATGGGAAACCACAAAATACTCCACCGCCAAACTGGCTTCGCGGGTGGGCTATGTCTTTCAAAACCCCGATGAACAATTATTTTCAAGAGATGTTCTAAGCGAAGTCTCGTTCGGTCCTAAAAATTTAGGTTATACAAAAGAGAAAGTGGATGAACTCGTTGGACGTGCATTGGCACTGACAGAGTTGAATGATAAGACCGAAACCAACCCCTACGACCTCTCGCCGACGTGGAGAAAAATGGTGGCACTGGCATCCATCATTGCCATGGATACACCCATCATCATCTTCGATGAACCCACGACCGGGCAGGATGCCGTCAATGTGGGGCGCATTGCCCATGTCATTGCCGAGTTAAAGCGCGAGGGGAAAACGGTCATCACCATCACGCATGACATTGATTTCTGCGCCGAAAATTTCGAACGGGTCATTGCGTTATCGAAGGGACAGGTCTTGTTGGATGGGTCTACAAGTGAGGTTTTGGGACAGGAAGAGATGCTCGCTCAAACTTATGTCGACCCGCCGCAGTTGACGAGATTGGGGAAAAGGCTGGGGTTGAAAGACACCGTGACAAAGCAGGAAGAATTTTTGAACGGAGTAGTGCGAGATTAATCTCGCACTACTTTTTATACACAATCAATTCTTCATAGCCCGAATCGTTTTCCAATAATTCCCGCTTGTAAATCACATCATCCAACTCAAGAAGCACGATCTCGGCTGTGGTGTAGATGATACATCCGCTCTCGAAGTGGCCGCCGATGGTGGCGCCGTCGCTGTCTGAGATGGCGATATGAAGATGTGAACCGTGAACCGAAACCGTGCCGGTTATGGAGGCGATTTCGAAATAGCCTTCGTATTCGTTATTATCGTTACGGTTGGCAAGGCGCAGGCTGGCATGGGTGAGACTTCCCACACCGGAAAGAATACATCCGGCCTGGATGTTGTTTTGTCTCGCATAATTTTCGATGGAGATGAATAAGTCCTGACTGGGTTTGAGGCGGAAGGTGTGGGCTTTCATGCAAAATATCCTTGTAAAAAAATACCGCAAACTTAAGTTTGCGGTACGGGGTATTACCAGAAATGAAATCCGGTCAGCCCGGCGAACCAATCGATCAAAAATTGGTAGAACTGCAAACCAAGCAGGGCTACGATGACTCCGAGAACGGCTCCGGCAATGATGTCGGAAAGGTAATGCACGCCCATGGCAACGCGGGCCAAAGCCACCAGCGGCGCCCAAACCCAAAGAACAGTAGCAAGCCAGGGCGGGGCAAGAACCGAGGCAAGGACTGCAATCAGAAACGCGCGGGCAGCATGTCCTGATGGAAAGGAATGCGGATCCGTGTTCCGATAGATCCCGCCCCATTCCCCTTCCGGGCGTTTACGACGGACAAGAAATTTCACGCCCAGTACGACCACAGCCAGCCCGCCGATCCCAAAGAATTCAACGGTTTCCCATTTACGCCAATAGGGGTTACTGGCAAACCAAATGATCAAGAGTGCGGCTACCCAAAACCACGAGTCGCCGGAGTGGGCGAAGAAGATGGCCAGGTTGCGTAAAAAACCCGGCTTTTCAGCAACGCGCATTTGACTGGAAAGTCGGGCATCAAGTTCGAGGAT
>DAOQPR010000438.1:0-2262 GCA_035333265.1 Anaerolineales bacterium | reverse complement strand
GCCTGTAAGAATTGAAGTTGGCCTCTCATCTTAGGTTTAAATTATGGCCTTATAGTAATTTCAAGAACTTGGTCACTGCATTGCATCTGTTATTCACCCTTTATCGATGAGGAACTGTGCATGAGCGAACCGTCGCAGACAATTTTGGAGCGAGTCAACAAATGGAGGAAAGACATCGCTTCCCTTTCCCGCCGAAGCCTGCCCTTCATTTCAGGAGTTTTCGCCACGCTGGTAGCGATCCTCATCTATCACTTCGTCTTCGTCCAACCCAATCAACTCACCATTCAAGATGTCAACGCGTCCGTGGTTTCGGTCATGGCTTCAGCCACGCCGCCGCCTGCCTATTCCGCGCAGGTCTATCAGCTCATTCAGCCGTCGCTGGTTTTGATTCAAACAGAGGAAACGCATCAGAACGCTGAATCAGGCCACGGCTTGGGAAGCGGCGTGATCGTCGATGCCTTCGGCGACATCCTCACCAGTCGCCATGTCATTGAAGGCGCGAGTCAGATCACCGTCACGTTTGCCGATGGCAGCGAGTCAGAGGCGCAGGTCGTCACTGAAATGCCGGAGCTCGATCTGGCCGTCTTGCAAGCCCTGGATACACCGTTGACGGTTGCCCCCGCAGTGCTCGGCAACCCTGGCGCGATGCGGGTGGGGGATGAGGCCTACGTGGTTGGGCATCCCTTTGGCTTATATGGCTCAATGAGTTCAGGAGTCATCTCCGGTTTTGATCGTGTCTTTAGTGTGCCCGATAGCAACATCCAAATTCCCGGCATGATCCAATTTGACGCCGCGGCCAATCCCGGCAATTCTGGCGGCCCGCTGTTGAATCGTTACGGGCAGGTCATTGGCATCGTCACCGGGTTGATCAACCCCACCGAAGAAAACTTTTTTGTAGGTATCGGCTTTGCTGTGCCCATCAATACCGCTGTTGGCGGCATGGGCGGCTCACCGCCGTATTAGTAGCCATCCCCGTCATTGCGAGGAGGGTGCTTTTCCCGACGAAGCAATCTCATATTCAAGCGAGGTGCAGGCAATGACGGACATAATATAGGAGACCCAAGCATGGAACAAACCAATCGAGAAAACAAACTCCCCATGGAACGTGTGCTATATGAAGTGAAGAAGATCATCGTTGGGCAGGATCATTTATTGGAACGCCTCATTGTGGCTTTGCTCGCGCGCGGACACATCCTCGTGGAAGGTGTTCCGGGCCTGGCCAAGACGATGGCGATCAAAACCCTGGCAGACTCTGTGGGTGGCGAGTTCAAACGCATTCAATTCACGCCAGACCTTGTCCCAGCCGATTTGATCGGGACGCGCATCTACAACCAGAAAACGGGTGAGTTCAACACCTCGCTTGGACCTGTGTTCACGAATCTTCTGCTAGCCGATGAGATCAACCGTGCGCCTGCAAAAGTCCAAAGCGCCCTGCTCGAAGTGATGCAGGAGCGCCAGGTGACGATTGGGCGTGAGACCTTCAAGGTGCCGAATCCGTTTTTGGTATTGGCGACCCAGAATCCCATCGAAACCGAAGGGACGTATGCCCTGCCCGAAGCACAGGTCGACCGCTTTATGCTCAAGGTGTTGATCGGTTATCCAACATCCACCGAGGAATTTGTGATCGTTGAGCGCATGACCGGCGCGATTCAAGCCGTGCAAAAAGTTCTGACCACCGACGAGTTGGTGGAATTACAAAAGAAAGCCGACCAAGTATATGTTGATCCCTCGCTGATCGAATACGCTGTCAAAGTAGTGACCGCCACACGCAGCCCGAAAACAGTTGGCCTGCCAGACATGGAACATTACATTACTTTTGGAGCCAGTCCGCGTGCTTCGATCAATTTAATCCTGACGGCCAAGGCGCTGGCCTTCGTGCGTGGACGAACCTACGTCCTGCCGCAGGATGTGCTGGACATGACATTGGACGTTATCCGTCATAGACTGGTGCTTTCGTACGAAGCGCTTTCTGATGAGATCAGCAGTGATGAAATTCTGACCAAAATCCTCGACCGCATTCCAATCCCCGTGGTGCCATTGAATGAACACTTCAACGTCCGCGCGAACTCCTGAGCGAATTCTGCACCGGCTGGACTGGCAGGTTATTCGCCGTCTGGACGGATATTTGCAGGGCGATTATCGCAGTCTCTTCCGCGGCTCCGGCGTAGACTTTGCCGACCTGCGCGAATACCAGCCGCAGGATGACATCCGCTACATTGACTGGAACGTCAGCGCGCGCATGGATACGCCTTACGTGCGCGA
>DAOQPR010000437.1:0-2284 GCA_035333265.1 Anaerolineales bacterium | reverse complement strand
TTTTACTCATGGGTTGGATCGTGGTCTTTCTTATTCAACCCGCCTACACCCAACTCGGCATGGACGCCATCATCCTCATGATCGCGGGCGGATTGAGCTACACCGTCGGCGCGATCAGTTTTGCGATCGGTAAACCGAATCCATTTCCACCCTATTTTGGCAATCACGAAATTTGGCATATCTGTGTGTTGGCGGGTAATACATTTATGTTTCTGGTCATGCTTTGGCATGTGTTACCGTATCCCGTAGGATAGTTATCAATATCAACTTTATTTCTGGAGCTAAAATGTTACAAACCCTTTCAAATCGTTTTTATCAATGGACAAAAGGCTGGCTGGTCCTTGTTCTACTGGTTTTGGATGGTTTCTTTGCAGGGTTCCTGCTTCCTCTCATCCAGGGATTGATGCAGGGCGGCCAGGGGGGCATCCAACCGCTCGACCTGATGATGTTCGCCACACCGGATAAGTTATTCGCCATGATCGAATTTTATGGCGAGTTTGGGCGTCCTTTTTACCGCAATGTCGAATTGACCGTTGATATCATCTACCCGATCGTATATCTGTTCTTCTTCGGGTTGGCGATCTCATGGTTGTTCCAGCGCGGGTTTGCCTCCAACAGTTCAATGCGCAAACTCAATATCATGCCGCTTGGCGCCTGGTTCTTTGACCTGTTGGAAAATATTGTCATTGTGATCCTGCTTTCAATCTTTCCCTCCCAGCCAATGGCGCTTGGCTGGCTTTTATTCCTGTTCACCAGCATCAAATGGCTGTTTGCCGGAGCAAGCATTCTACTCATTCTGGTCGGGCTGGTGATGGCGCTCAGGAATGGGTTCAAGAAACAACAATAAGGGTCAGCTTCGAGGCGGATGATGATCATTCGCCTCTTTTTTTTCACATAGATAGTTCTGGGGATTAATCAAAACCGCTTCCCGGGGAGGTTTTGCATCCAATCATGACTCTCTACAATGGGACAATATTTCAACCCATGAGGAGAGCAGCATGAGAGTCGCAGTGATCGGTGCAGGCATTTCTGGAATTGCATCTGCAAATATCTTAAATAAAAATGGCTTTCAGGCCATTGTCTTCGAAAAGTCTGACCGGCTGGGTGGTGTCTGGGACAAGGCATATCCTGGTATTCATCTTCAAAATATTTATTCCCAATATCACTTATCCGACTTCGACTGGCCATTCAAACCGGACCTTCATCCCTCCGGCGAACAAGTTTTGAGATATCTAACGGAGGCTGTCAGAGTCCTTGATCTGGATGTCCGCTTAAAACATGAAGTCCTGGAATTGAAAGAGAATCAACGCAGCTGGGTGATTTCGTACAGAAACCAGGATGGCTTGCATGAAGAAGTTTTTGATTATGTCATCCTCGCCATTGGTCAATACACGAGCGGAAAGAACAACCCAGCCTTCCCGGGAATGGAAAGTTTCAAGGGGCAGATCATTACCGAGCGGGAGGTCACAAGCCTGGATGTCTTCGATCACAAACGTGTTGTCATCGTTGGGTATGGAAAAAGCGCACTGGATATGGCCACCCTTGCCGCAGAACGCGCTGAAGAAGTACATCATATTTTTCGCACACCGAATTGGCTGATCCCCGAATGGATCCTCGGTGTGCATTTTACGTTCGCCTTGTTTACCCGCTTTGGGAACGTGATGATGACAAGCTGGGCTCAGCCAAATGCCATCGAACGTTTCCTGCACAAACAACTTGGGTTCATCATTTCTGGCTTTTGGAATTTTATTCAATCCATTGTGCTCTTTCAGATGAAAAAACACGCCAAAGACCCTGCGGCCATGGAACGATTAAATGTCTTGCGGCCAAGCCATAAAATATTACAGGACTTTCGTTCCTCGGGAGCGCTTGGGCCGGAAAACTACTATCCACTGGTGGCTGAAGGAAAAATCCTCCCGCAAAAATCGGAAGTGGCAGGGTTTAGCGGCCAGACGATAAAGCTTGGCAACGGCTCAGAAATTCCCTGCGATCTCGCAGTGGTTTCCATCGGATACCTAACCCCCACCTTTCCATTCCTACCCGAGAAATACAGAAAACTTCTTGAAGCAGAAAAGGATGGTGTCCAACTTTACAGGCATTTGATCCATCCCCGCATTCCCAGAATGGCATTTGCCGGATACAACCACGGATACATGCACGTACCCGCAGTTGAAGTTGGAACGCAATGGTTATGTGCCTGCCTCCGAAACGAGATCACCCTGCCTTCGATAGAGGAAATGGAAAAAAGCATAGAGCATGTCCGCAATTGGAAGCGCGAGAACAT
>DAOQPR010000436.1:0-2316 GCA_035333265.1 Anaerolineales bacterium | reverse complement strand
CGGCAGGTCTGGTCCGCTGTGAATGTGGCCGGATGCGACTTCGATCAACACCGAGCCGCGAATCTTTTCACCTTTCGAGGTGAAGACCCAGACGCCTTCTGTTTCGACCGTGGGCCATTGAATTCCACCAATGCGGCTCAGGCGTAAACGGCCATTGCCTTTGATCTCTTTCACCACCGCGCCGAGCGTATCCACATGGGCAGTGAGCGCGACAGGCGGCAATTCACTTTCCACTTTCCACTTTGCAACCAACGCCCCTTTTCTGGTTCTCGAAAGTTCCAACTGCTTGTATTTGGAGAGTTCTTTTTCAACGAAGTCGATCGCGCCGCTGGCAAAGCCCGTCGGCGAAGGGATGTTGAGCAGGTCAACGAGAAAGGTGGTGAAATATTGTTCATTAATTTTCGGGAGAGACATGGGAAACCTCTTTATGTGTCACCCTGAGCAAAGCGAAGTGTCTCCACCCCATAGACAGGGATGCTTTGCTAACGCTCAGCATGACATGATTGTTATAGACCTTCAAACTCACTAATTTTCTTCTGCCAATCTTCCGGCACAGGGATGGTCTTCAACCCTTCATAATCGAAGGTCACCAGCACCACTTCACCGCTGGCCATCACTTTGCCTGTTTCGGCATTCATCACGCACTGCTCCACCGTCATCGACTTGTTGCCGATCCTGGTGACCTTTGCCCCGGTCTTGATATTGTCACCATAGTGAGTGGGCGCCTGGTATGTAATGTGGATGTCGGCAACGATGACGCCGATCTCCATAAAGGACTGATCCTTGCTGAACAGGCCCATCTTCATAAAGTAGTAGACACGCGCCTGCTCAAAGTAGGTCAGGTATTTTGCGTTGTTGACATGTCCCTGCGGGTCCAAATCCCCGTAACGGACTTCGGTTGGATGGAAGAAGTTGTAATCGGTCATGCGCGGATTATACCCAGCGCGGGCATTATTTAGCGCCAGACATCCCCAACATGCCTTATGCGGCTGGCACGGTATAGGCCAGGTAGATCCAACGGTCAGGTTCGACCATGCCCCAGCCGTTCACCTCGCGAATAATCTTCACCACCTGTCCCATCTTGACTTTGCCAACCACGGCATAACTAAGACCCGGCCCAACACGCACATTCAACGCAGAGGTGTTGATCTTGACAGCCTGCTCCATACGATAGCCCAATCCAACCGCCGGGATGATCGCTGAGCGTTCAGGGTTGGGGAAACGTGAATCATGAGCCACATCGATCCAGGCTTTCCAGAACGCCTCCAATGGATAGGGATGCGCCTCGCCATCCGACGGATTCGTGTAGAGCGGGTCGTGCAGGTAAATATATTTGGTATCCATGCCCACGGCCACAGCAAAGTGCGGGCCTTCAAAATGTTTCTCCGTCAGCCCGGCATCTTCGAGCGTTTTGTATCGGATCAACACAATCGCGGGCTTGCCGGTCGCAAAGGTGTTGAATAAGTTCATCATCGTCAGCCCGGCTTTGAAGGTCGTCAACACGCCGAGGTTGCCCATCGCTTCGCGCAGGGTCGGCACACTCAGATAGGGATCGCCGGAGATGTTGAAGCGTGTATAGAATTCATCCGGCGTAATGGAAACGTTGAAATAGGCGCGCAATAACATGATCGCACAAGCCGCGCCACAGTCATTTCGATGGACATCTGCGCCGGTCCCTAGTTGAGTCACATACGGCACAGGCAGGAGAGTCACCGGTTTGAAGGCTGTGCTCCAATTTTTGTAATCTCTGGACTGGTTTGTGTCCAGGTCGAGGACGCGGTAATTTTTATTCAGCGTAGGCGATGGCAGGGGGTCGGGGTCAGGATCCGGTGTAGGGGGAGTTGTGGTGTCGTCAGGAAGAGGAGTCTCATCTGGATATTCGGGGCGTTTGCCATTCTTCGCCTCCAGGATCGTTATGCCTGTTGGCTCGACGTGAGTGGAATCCCAGCCGACGCGGATCTTCGCCTCCCAATTTTTATTCAACAGGGCGATATCGACCAGTACACTATCTTCATCTTTCAGCCCCCAACGAATGCCAGTGGTCAGTCCGTAGGCTTCTGCCGCTGCCGCAAGCCGCAGTAAATAGCTGACCTGCGGCGAGGTGGGCCGATCATCGTCGAGGATATCCGCCGCAAGCGCTTCTTTGACTCCGCCCGCGCCGGTGACGTTGTGAAAACCAAATTTCACCTTGCTGGTGCCGCGTTCATAGGCATCCAGTTGCTCGGCCTGCGAACGCCACGCCGATTGAATACGCGGACGATACCCCGCCTTTTCCAGGTATCTTAATATTGATTCGATCCGCACACGAAACGCCGG
>DAOQPR010000435.1:0-2342 GCA_035333265.1 Anaerolineales bacterium | reverse complement strand
ACCTCGAACGCACTTCTGATGTGGGCGCATTCATCATCGTCAGCGAAAGCTCGGCGGCAGCAGGTGTGCGCCGTATTGAAGCCGTCACCGGACGCGGCGCGTATGAGTTGATTCAGAAACGCTTCAAGACCTTGAAACAAACGGCAGCAATCTTGAAATCCAGCGTTGATGAAGTGCCGCAGAAAGTAGAAAGTGGACAAAACGAGATTGCAGAACTGAAGAAGGAACTGGCAAATCTTCGTGCGCAGTCCGCACTTTCCACTTTCCAATCACTGCTATCCACCGTTCAAACCGCAAAGGATGTCCATGTCCTCGGCGCGGAAATCCCCAATGCCGACGTGGACACCCTCCGCTCGCTGGCAGATAAATTCCGCGAGAAGTACCCCAAGAACGGTGCGGCGATCTTCGTCTCAGGCAGCACCGTCATCGCCACCGTGACCGAAGACGTGGTTAAACGGGGAATCAAGGCTGGGGATTTGATCACAGGCATCGGCGGTAAGGGAGGCGGTCGCCCGAATATGGCGCAGGGAAGTCTTGTGGGGGATGTCCAGGCTGCACTAAATACATTACCCAAAGTTGTTGAGGGTAAAGTAAAATAAAGTTTGGCCGCGGGGCAGGGATCAACTGCCCCGCATTTTTTATAAGGCGGCTGTATGTTTTCTTATAAGAACCCCGGGGAAGACGACCTCTTTCAAAAATATAAACTATTAACCTATCGCCTTGCATTTCCCCTGGGTATTGTCCTTAATGTTTTTTATATGATCGTAGTAGCAAAGGGACAGGGTTTCCTTTATTTTCTCAGCATTTTTCAGACGATTTTTTTGATCCTCTTGACCGTTCTGGTTTGGGGTAGGACAAAACTTGGGTTTATAGAGTCTGCGTTTTACTTTACTTTTCAGACCGCATTTTTGTTAATGACTTATTCTGTGCTTCATGATGCGATCCTCAAGAATTCCATAACCCCTGCAATTTTGGCCGATGCAGTCAACAGCCTTGCTTTGTGGTCTGCCATATTTATGCTGGCCGGTTTTTTGACACTTAAGCCCGATATGTCTGTCTTTTTTATTGCGTATGCATTTTTAGGGCTTGTCCTGCTTGGGGTGATTACTCTGATTCCTCTTTGGTCCTTACACCAATTGACTTCGGAGTATCTCTTTCGCTGGGTTAATCCGCTGGCCGGGCTTATGATCGTCATTCTGTTGCTTCAGCGAATGGGTACGTTACAGCAACGGCAGGCATCTGTCGATGCTTTGACGGGGGCGCTTAATCGCCATACTCTTGTACCCACTCTCGAACACGAAATATCTCGTGCGTTACGCTACGAACGGCCGCTGACCTTGATCCTTTTGGATATCGATCACTTCAAGGATATCAATGATACTTTCGGACACCTTGTGGGTGACCATGTGTTGATCGTTGTGGCTTCCCTTCTCCGGGATTCGATCCGTTCGACAGATTATTTGGGCCGTTGGGGCGGCGAGGAATTTCTGATCATTTTGCCTGAGACAGAGGCCCTAGTCGCGGAAAAACTTGCCGAACGGCTCTGCGACTCGATTCGCCAAAAACAGTATGGGGAAGTGGAGCAGGTAACCGCCAGTTTTGGGGTAACGACTTATAAGACGGGGCAGACGTTGGAGGATGTGCAGCAGGCTGTTGATATGGCCATGTATCAGGCAAAAAAAGGCGGGCGCGATCAAGTTGTAAGTTTTCCCTCAACCTGATCGGGAAATTATGTCTGGAAGTACGAGATAGATATAGTTAAATGCGAGACCCCTCTCTGAAATGGAGAGGGGTCTTTATGGTAGGAAATTTATTCAGCTTCTTTGGCCACTGCGGCTTCCGTGCTGGGCGTCATGTATACCGTGATGGAGTGGAAGTTGACCCAGTCTGTAATGGCGGAGGTTCCGGCGGAGTTGACGATGGTTTGCAGATATTCACCGCCATCCAGACCGACCGGGGTGGGAAAATTGTAGGTGGTGCAGCCATCGGTGGTGAGATCCGTGGGGTCAATTAGAGAGGATATGGAACTTCCGTCTGTGGAATAGACTGAGAAATTTGTCTGCGAAATATATCCACTGCCTTGAAGGGTGTAGCATATCTTTACAGAGTTAACGTACATTCTGGAGTTGTACAAGCTGCTTGGAATGGAGATGGAGGAAACAAAACGATTGTTGAAACCGCCAACAGAGGACTTGAGCCGCGTGGCGCCAAAATCATACTGGACGTAACCATTGTTGTCACCAACCAAAGGCTGAAAACCGGTCGGACCCGTATTGAATTGCACAACGCCCGTGGTACGGATCTTTTGCATGAATACAGCCACTTCAGCACGGGTGATGGAA
>DAOQPR010000434.1:0-2355 GCA_035333265.1 Anaerolineales bacterium | reverse complement strand
CTGACAGAATCTGGAAAGTTTCCAATATCCAGGATTGTGTAGTTGCCGCAAAAGTGAATATCTGAGAATAGGATGACCTGTGTCTCGGCCAGGCTTGGGCCTGTGCAATAAGTTTGATCTGCATAGAACCAATCGAACACATCCTTGGTTTGATTCCCATCCGTCCATGTCCCGCTAGAAATATCCAATGTCCACCCCGATACTTCGAGCGTGCCCAGGTTGGGGAAGCCCCAATGCACATGGAATGCATCACTGGCCTGTGTGGCATATCCACACGTGTCATTAAAGTCCCCGCTTTGTAGCTGACCTAAAAGGTCTCCCTGAGAAAAACTGGTGCCATATTTTAGATTTGCGTTATCAATCAAATGACTATAAAAGAAGTTGCCAATCTTAATCGCCACGGAGTGAGAGTCTTTGCATACATAAGAAATGGAGCCACTTAAAGAAGCCAGTAATCGATTGGGTGCGTGGCCAACCCCTGTATTTGCGTCAGAGAAAAAATCAACCGCCTTCCAACCGGAGACGACGCTTGAAAAACCGTTGTTATGTACGCCAAAACTGCCATATTGCATGTAGTAGGCAGTATCCCAGGGGAAGCGTGGCGTTTCGGGTGAGGTGGTGCCCGTTGTTATTGGAGATACAGCCAGTGGATCAACTTCATCCTTTATATTTTTAGGCATCAAACTCTCTGGAATTTGCCCTAACAAGAAAGAGAATTCCGGCGTTCCTTCCACCGCTGCCTGGTGAGAATCTCTTTTTATGACTATTACACCCATCCAAACGGCGTCATCCTCTAATCGCCAGTTTTCCCTGTAACTTACCATTCCAGCAAGTGAAATGAAATCAAATGACCCGATGCTTGAGAGATTGGTTGGCGCAAAATAAAGGACATCAGATGTAAAAACCTCCCGTTTTTGAGCCTTCTTAATTGCGTCTAGAAGAGTTGGTTGTATTTCAGGGTCAAGGTTTACTGTGCCTGTGACCAGAATCGGTGTGTACTCGAATGCAAGTGCGGGTGCGGGTATAACCGACACCAATAAAAAAAGGAAAATAAGGATGATTTTGAAGAATTGATCGTGCCAGTTTCGTATCATGGTGAGACTCCAAAATTGGTTAACTGTATTCTCTATGATACTGACATTTGGCCCCGGCAGCCTGTCAGTTTAATTACAGCACATGAAACAAAACAAGGTGGCGCTAGGAACGCCACCTTGTCGTTATGAGGAGAAAAGATTTACCTTAGGGAAGGTTGAATGTTTTTACCAGGAATACTGCCATCTGTGCGCGGGTAACGGAACTGTTTGGACAGTAGTTCCCATTACTACAACCACTGGTAATACCTTCCGCAGCAAGCTGTTCGATCCATGCCGCTGCCCAGTAATCGGCGGGGACATCGCCAAAAATTCCAGAAGCAGGCGGCGGTGTGTAGGAGGCGCCATGTTTGGTCTTGAGCAGGAAGATGGCCATCTGGTCACGAGTGACGACTGCTTCGGGACAATAGTTTCCGCCTCCACATCCGCTGGTAATTGATTCGGCTGCAAGCTGCTTGATCCACGCTGCAGCCCAGTGAGAAGTGTCAACGTCACCAAACCCGGTACTTCCTCCAACGGCAGGCGGCATATAGCTGGCCCCATGTTCACCCTTGAGCAGGAAGACAGCCATTTGCGCACGGGTCACCAGTGAATCCGGGCAGAAGTTGAGCGGAGATACCGAACAGCCTTCCGTAATGCCAGCCTTATAGATCGACTCAATGTACTGCCAGGCCCAGTAGTTCATTGAAACATCTGCAAAGGATGCTGTATCTGTTTCATCTGTGATGCTGATGATGAAGGTTTTGGTTGTGCTCAGACTGCCACTATCGGTGCTTCGAATGCAGATGCTGTAGTTGAGTTTTATCTCGTAGTCGAAGCTGGCGACAGATTTGAGTTGATTCCCATTGATCTGGAAGGATGCATCATCTGCACCGTTGCAGAAGGAATAAGAGAATGTATCACCGGCGTCAGGATCAACAGTGGATAATATACCCACGAGGCTGACAGCTGATTGATTTTCAGCAATGGAACTATTGGACAGGTTTATATTTGTCGGCGCGCTATTGACAGCATTGATGGTCACATTGACCGTGATCGTATCAGTGTTCGTGCCATCGGACACCTGAACACCGAATGAATCGGTGCCTGTGTAATTGAGGCTGGGAGTATAGCCAATCGCCTTTGAAGAACCACTGCCTGTTGCGGATGCAGAGCCATGCGAGGCAGCAGAGCTGATGCTCCAGGTAAGGGCGCTGTTCTCAGGGTCAGTAGCGCTCAGTGTCAGGCTGAATGGATTCGGATTACCGTTGGCAGACATGGAGAC
>DAOQPR010000433.1:0-2374 GCA_035333265.1 Anaerolineales bacterium | reverse complement strand
GGCACCGATTTACGCGAACCGTCGCGCATCACCTGTGCCTCGGGCGCGGCCAATTTCTTCAAGGCCGCCAGGGCCTGTTCCGCACGCTGCTCCTGGATGATCCCCAGCACCGCGTTCAAGACCACGATGGCCATGATGGCAATGGCTTCCACGTAATCTCCAAGCAGCGCCGAAATGACCGAAGCGACGATGAGGAGGATCACAACGAAGTTATTGAGCTGGTCCCACAGCATGGCAAGAAAACCGGGGCGCGGGGCTTCGCGCAGTTGATTGGGGCCGTAGTGTTCAATCCGTTTCTCCGCCTCTACAGTGGTCAGGCCTTCTTCATGAACCTTGAGGTCGCGCAGAACCTGTTCCGCGCCCAGCGCGTGCCACGCCATATCCGGTGATGCGCCTTCCTTAATATCAACAGCCATTAATCGTCTCCTGAGTGAGTTAAAAAAAGACCACCACGAATCACCGTGGTGGTCTTGCCAACGCATCTTTGCGTATGAATCGCCGATGGTGTTTGCACCAATGGTTTGACGACAATCCATCCTGTGGGGAACAGGCGGCTACTCCCCAACCACAGCCAGTGTACCCGATTGTAAAAGTCCATGTCAAGGAAAAGGATTGACAGTTTTGTGCGGGCAGCCAGGGAACCGGCTTGGGCAGTATAATGGAATTGAAGAATACGTTGCGGAGGGATCATGCCTATAATAAAAACACCCAAGACCCGTGAAGATTTTAAAGCCTATTATGCGCTTAGATATAAAGTGCTGCGGGAACCCTGGGGTCACCCCAAGGGTACTGAAAAGGATGATTACGAACCCATCAGTGAGCACTTCATGGCCGTGGATGAAAAGGCCGCAGAAATATTGGGTGTGATCAAATTGTTCGAGAAAACAGCAGGGGTGGGGCAGGTATCGCACCTGGCCGTTGCCACCGAGCGCCAGCACAAGGGCGTCGGAAAGTTCCTGGTGGAAACCGTCGAAAAGCGAGCCCGTGAAATGGGCTTCAAAACATTGGGCGCCATGGCGCGCGTCACTGCCACGGCTTTCTTCGAAAAACATGGCTATCACATCGCAGGGTTGCCCACCCCACACCTTGGCACCATCCACCTGGTATGGATGGAAAAGGAATTGAAATCTTAAAAAGAGAAGCGAGGTGTTTATCACCTCGCTTCTCTTTTATTCTGAAGGTTGTGAGTTTGGGGTACGTGTAAAAATTCTGAAGACCAGATTGAAGGTCTCCTTAATGGGGATGAACAACCAGTCCACAAATTCGTTCACGATGCCTATTCCCCTGGCAAGCCAGACCAATACAAAGCGGAATTTTTGCAACACCGGAAAATGGGCATACGCCAGTGCCAGAGCAATGGTAGCCACAGATATGCCAAACCGAATCAGGTCCGAGATCTCGATATGCCACACCTGATCAAGGATCAATTCCACACCGATATTTAATACAAGGATATATGCCGCCTGCTTCAAGATCGGCTCGCGTTCCACTGCATAGCTGAAAATTCCCGCCGCGTAGCGCATTGTCAGTATGCCGATGCCCACCCCGGTCATCACCACCCAGATCTTATCCGAAAGAGATACCGCTGCCACCACGTTGTCGATGCTGAAGATCAGGTCCATGATCTCCACGGTCAGGACCGTAGCCCAGAAAGATCGCGCCTTGATCGGGGCAACACCCTCTTCCCCATCATCCCCGCCTGTCATGTCTTCAAGATTATCAAAAGCCAGATGGATCAAGTACACTGCACCGATTAATTTAATCCATGAATTGTGAATCAGGAAACTTGTCAGGAAGAGCATCGCGCCACGGCCAACATAAGCACCCAATAGACCGACTCGCAGTGCCGCCATCCGCTGAAACCCCAGGAACGGATGCAGGGCCTGGCCCAGTTTATTGAACGCACCCGGCCACGGAACTTCTTCGTTATCCGGTAGCGGCGAAACGAGTGCGCCGATCACTGCTGCATTATCAATGGAGAGAATCCCCTCCAAAAAGATCAATTGAAACACGATCACAATCAGGGGCCAATAAGCCATTTTTTCCAAAACCTTTCAGTCCGTTTGGTCTTACACCGCATGGGATTTTATCCCACTTGACACTCAGGTGGAACTGATTAATGACACTGCAAAATACCTGCCAAAGGGTTAAAATCCAGCGCATGAAAAACTCAAAATCCCCGCTTGTCTATTTTATCGTTACAGTTGGCATGATCGCGATCCTGGCCCTTTTTGGTCCCGAAGAAAAGTCTCTGGGATCGAACGTCCGCATCGTTTATCTGCATGGAGCCTGGGTGCTGACTGCCGAGATCGCATTCTTCGCTGCGGCTCTCACCGGACTTTTAGGCCTGCTCCTGCGACGTGACCTTTTCCAC
>DAOQPR010000432.1:0-2376 GCA_035333265.1 Anaerolineales bacterium | reverse complement strand
CGGCTGGCGTATCGGTCACATGTGGTACACCCATGCCCACTTCGATCATATTGGCGGGGCAGCAGCCATTGCCGATGCCTTGAATCCCCTGCCGCATGTGGCGCTTCATCCCGATGACCATGTCCTCTGGCGGGAGGGTGGCGGCGGAAAGAAGTTTGGTTTGAACATCGACCCCGGACCGGAGCCAACCATTGATTTTGTGCATGGCATGAGACTACAACTTGGCTCGAACGAATTTGAGGTGCGCTTTACGCCGGGGCATACGAAGGGGCATTGTGTGTTGTACATTGCCCAAGAAAACCTTTGCTTCTGTGGTGATCTAATCTTTAACGGGAGCGTTGGCCGTACCGACCTTCCCGGCGGTGATTTTGCCTGGCTCGAAAGGAGTATCCGCGAGCAGATCTATACCCTGCCGAACGAGACTCGTTTGCTTTCCGGTCATGGTCCTGAAACGACGGTAGGGTATGAGAAGATGTATAATCCTTTCGTGTCAGAAAAATAATCCAATTTATTGGAGGAGGAATGTGTGAAGAACCCCAATCAAAAACAAGATAATCAAGGCTCTGCTTCTCGAATGCCGTCATTTCCATCCATCCCACGTTGGTTGATCGCCCTGGTGGTTGGTGTTATTGTGATCGGCGTACTTGCCAGTGTGAGTAATTCGTTCTGGTATTTTGAGGTGATCGAGAATGATGAAGTCGGCATCACCATCGAAGCGGGCGAAATTCAGGGTGTGCGTCAGCCGGGCATTGCCTATGATTTCGGTCTTTTCGTCGACCTGGTCAAGATCAAGACCAGCGCAGTTGCAATTACCGTAGATGACCCGGAATTGATCACCATCGACAAACAGCGCATCGGGTTACAGGTTACAGCCGATGTCTTCCGTCCGCGTGAAGCCGATATCGTCATTTCCAATTTTTCGCGTTATCGCAGCATATACAGCGATAACGTTGCCCTTGAACAACGCATGACCGCTTTCACTCTTCAAGCCATGAAAGTTTGTGTGGGTGACAAGAAGTTCGATGAGGCCGTCATTGGTTCAGGCCGCGATGACCTGCGCGCCTGTATCGACGATGAATTGAGCGCATTAGCAGAACCGCTTGGTCTTGAGGTGCGCAACGTGGCTGTTCCACAGGTGACCATCTCACCCGAAGTGCAGGCCGCGCTGGATGCCATCGTTCAAAGCCGCCTGGCTACTGAAAAGGCGAAACAGGACGCCGAGAAAGCCAAGCAGGAAGCCGCAGCCCAACAAGCGGCGGAGGAAGGCCGCATTCGCGTCGAGCAATCCAAGTTGCAGGAAGAGGCGCGCCAGCAGGCCATCCTTCAGGAGTTGAAGCAACAACAGCTTGAAGCTGAGCTTGCAGTGATCGAGCAGGAAACGATCAATGCCCAGGCACAATTGGAGCTTACCCAGGCACAGCAAGCCATTGCAGATGAACAAGCTCAGGTGGATATTGCAAGGGAACTGGCGCTGGCTGAAATGTATGCGAAGTATCCTGAATATGTCATGCTTCAGATTGCGCTAGCAAATGCCAATGCAATCAAGGACACCGATAAATTCGTCTACACGCCCGAAGGCGTCTTCCCGAACCTGATCCTGGGCGGCGGCGTCATGCCAACGATCAACATCGAGTAAACTGATAAACATCCCACAGGCATAAACCTGTGGGATGTTTTTGAAAAGGCAACTATGAAACGAGCCGTTGGGATCAGCCTCGGAAGTTCAAAACGCGATAAACGCGTCGTAGTTAATTTGAATGGGCAGGAGATTCAAGTCGAGCGCATTGGCACAGATGGCGATATAGAAAAAGCCCGCCAGATGTATTTCGACTTGGATGGGAAAGTGGATGCCTTTGGCGTGGGCGGCGTAGATTTATACCTTCGCCTTGACCAAAGGGAATACCCGCTTCACGCCGCGCTCAAACTTGTTTCTGGTGTCAAGCAGACTCCACTCTGTGACGGTCGTGGACTCAAACACACCCTTGAACGGCGAGTCTTTGAGTTGGCAAAAGCCCAACTGGGAGATGTCCGCTTCAAGCAGGCTTTTATTCCCGTTGCTGTCGACCGGCTTGGTCTGGCCGAAGCAGTTGCTGAAGTTTCCGAAACCATCATCTCTGGCGATTTGATGGTAGCGTTGGGTGTCCCGATTCCACTGTACGGAATCCCAGCCTTCAAACGGGTGGCACGAATCATGCTGCCCATCGTCAGTCACTTCCCCATGAGCATGATCTTTTACGGCAGTGATGGCGCGGAACAAGAGCCGAAGTATGTGAAATATTTTGAAGAGTCTGATCTGATCGCGGGGGATTTTCTCTTCATGCGCAAATACATGCCCAAGAGCCTGGCAGGCAAGACCGTGGTCACCAACACCACCAC
>DAOQPR010000431.1:0-2388 GCA_035333265.1 Anaerolineales bacterium | reverse complement strand
CCCGTCGTCATTGAAGTAACAGCCACCCTGCCAGCCACTGCCACTACTGAACCAACAGCAACCTCTGCGCCATCTTCCGGTCTGCCGATTATCGGCGGCGCAGATAAACTCGCCTTCCTGCGAAATAACGACGTTTGGGTCATGAATGTGGATACCACCGAGCCCAAACAACTCACCCGCGATGGCGTGATCAAATTCAACTTGCAATGGCTGCCCGGCGACCCCGATCACCTGATCTACATGACCGGCAAGACCGTCAAAAAAGTTAACATTGAGACAGGCGAAGAAGAGACCATCTTCAACTTCCTCTCTGCAGAATATTTCGAATCCTTCCACGTCTCCCCAGATGGCAAACAGGTCGCCATTGCTGTGAACCGGGAATTGCATGTGGTGCCCTTCGACCTTGAAAAGCTGGCCACCGCCGACAAGAAAAGTGAACTTCTCGACATGAAAGGTTGTCTTTTCTATAACGAGCTTGCCGTAAAAGATGTACGCTGGTCAGACGACGGCACAAAACTAGCCATCAAATACATCGCCCCCATCAACAGTAAATTTGCCGATACCATCCGCATTATGGATATCACCCGCTGTAACTCCCTGCCGCCGGGCCGCATCGATGATTTCCCCGCCGGGAAATTTTCCTTCGCCAATGACATCATCAGTTTCGACTGGGATGGCGACCAGCTATTCCTCTTCAATAGCGATGTCCGCAACGATGGCTTCGGCGACCTCATGTTCTACAATGAGTCCACTCAAAAGAGCGAGAAGATCGCCCCATTTGAAAACAACTGCTGTTACCGCGATGCCACCTTCAGCCCCGACGGCACCTTCGTCATCTTTGCCTTTCAGGATATCCGCCTTGGCAGTGGTAGTCCCATCAACCTCTACTTCATGACCACCGATTCCCTTTCCCAGCCCCGCCGGATCGATCCATTGCCATTGCCGGAAGGGTTCTTCACAAAGAACAACGACACCCCCATGCCAGCCCTGCGCCCGGCCAGCCCCTAAAGCAGCTTCACGATCTGCTTCACCAACGCAGGCCCGCGATACACCAACCCCGTATACACCTGCACCAGCGCCGCCCCCATGTCGAGGCGGCGTTTTGCATCCTCAGGATTCATGACACCACCCACACTCACCACAGGAATCTCTCCATTTACGCGCTTCAACGTGTGACGTAATACCGCCTCACTCTTAACTGTGAGCGGTTTGCCGCTTAACCCGCCTGATTCACGCTGATGGCCTGACCTCAACCCCTCGCGCCCCAGCGTCGTATTCGTAACGATCACACCATCCATATGTGTGTTGAGAATTGCCTCAAGCGAATCATCCAGCCCGGCCTCCGTCATATCTGGCGAGAGTTTCACCAAAACCGGAATGCGTTTGTTGAGATGCTCCTGTTCGACCATACGTTGTTGATGTACATGCAGCAACAGGTTTTCAAGCGCCTTCCGTTCCTGCAAATCTCTCAACCCGGCAGTGTTGGGTGAGCTGACGTTGATCGTCAAATAATTGGCATACGGAGCAAAACGAGTCAGCAAGGCAAGATAATCGAATTCAGCCTCTTCGTTCGGAGTGTCCTTATTTTTTCCGAGGTTTACTCCCACAATCACCGAAAGATGCCCCTGTATGGCTGATAGCTGTTTCTGCAGATATTCCGCCCCGAGTGAAGGGAAGCCCATGCGATTGATGACCGCCTCATCCTCCGCCAGACGAAACACGCGTGGAGAAGGATTCCCCGGCTGGGGTCTGGGTGTGACCGTGCCGATCTCCACATGTCCGAATCCCAAAGCCGCAAGCCCGCGAATGGCGAGGCCATCCTTGTCGTATCCCGCCGCCAGCCCGATGGGATTCTTGAAGGTCAGCCCGAAGGCTTGAACAGGTTTTGACGGCGCAGCATACATCCTCTGCATCATCCAACGGGAGGGGGGAAAATTCCCAGCGTGGCTCAAGGCTTGAAGGGTAAGACCATGCGCACGTTCCGGGTTGAGGCGAAAGAGTAAAGGACGAAGAAATTTGTACATAATCTAGTCAAAAAAAGCAGGGCGGTTTGAATCCTGAAGGTGAGACATGACCTCGGCAACCATGCGCTCATCGGTTCGCGATGTGGAAAGCGGAGGCAGGTGAGCAGGGTCGAAAAAATCTGCGGCCAGAGTTTCGTGGCTCGTGCGAATTTCACCGCCCAACAACTCACACAAAAAAACGATCTTGTAGGCGTGGAAAAATTCCATCGGCTCAATTCGATTCGCGTCATACACGGCGGTCACTTTCGTGGCGCGAACCTCCAGGCCGCTTTCCTCCAGAACCTCGCGCTCCACCATTGCAGAGGGCGGATCGCCAAGATCGGCCCAGCCGCCAGGCATGGCCCATTTATTATCCGCCCGCTCC
>DAOQPR010000430.1:0-2408 GCA_035333265.1 Anaerolineales bacterium | reverse complement strand
CCGCCATACCAACCATCGCAAACTCTGGCGTCAACTTCACCATTCCGCCACAAGTGGCCAGCGGCAGATCGCAAATTCTCATCCCTGAATCTCTGGACCCACAAGCGCCCATCTGGGAAATTCATCCCGCATACACAGAGATTTCACTGGAAGGCTACCCGTTGACAGATAAATTCTTTCAACCCAAGGTAGACGTCTTCCCGGTAACAAGTTTTGAGCAGGCCAACGATGGCGCGGCACAAATCATCAGCGACCTGAAAACCTTGCTGGCGGCTCCACCCAATCCCCTGCCAGGCAGCCTTCCCTTCCTGCCGTTGTTCAACGCTGCGCAGATATTCCATGCCAATGAACAGTTTTTCAAGTTCCAAAATGGCAGTGGCGTGCGCTTCCTCACCCAGTTCGGCCAGGATGCGATGCCGGTCAACAACCACGAATTACTGTACACCTTTCAAGGCATTACAGATGATGGTGCATACTACATCTCAGTCATTCTGCCAGTGAATGCTTCGTTTCTGCTGGAATACCCATCGCCTGAATTCACCCTGCCGCCAGATGGCATCCCTTTCCCCTGGGGTAGTTACGACACCCTGGGCGAATATTACCGTGCATCCGTCAAACAATTAAATGACACTGCGCCGGATGCCTTCACCCCCTCATTAACCGTGCTGGATTCGCTCACCCAATCCATGCTCATTACAGGAATCCCATAATGGATACGATCATCACCGTTCGCCCGCAAGGGACTCACCTCACCAAGCAGCAACTGCCGAATTTTGAAGGTATCTCTGCCACAACGGCTGGGTCAAAGCATTTGTGTATGCATCTGGTCGTCATCCCGCCAGGCGGGAAAGCCGTGGCTCACTATCACGACGGCTATGAAACCACCATTTATATTATCGAAGGCCGGGCCGAAACCCGCTACGGCAAAAATCTCGAGCACTCCACCATCAACGAGGCAGGAGATTTTCTCTACATACCGCCCAACCTTCCACATCAACCCATCAACCTAAGCGACACGGAACAGGTCATTGCCGTGGTGGCGCGTAACGACGCAAATGAGCAGGAAAGCGTTGTAGTATATAACGCAGAAAAATAGGAACCCGATGAAAACACAAATGGGCTTTGTCGTTTTGCTTGCGCTGATCGTCACAGCCTGCGGCGCGGAGAGTTCTCCAACCATCCAACCGACCTCCGCGCCAGTCATCGCATCTCCACTGGTACAGCCGTCAGCGACACCCACACTGGCTGTAACAGAAACAGCCGCCCCGGTGTTGGAGGCGGAGAATTTATCCACGTTTGACGAGATGGGAATTGCGGTCGGTTTCGATTATCCAGATGGTTTCACACAAGGCATCAACACCGCAGTGATCGGCGTGTACGAACCGCAAGCTCCGTTCGATCTTTCGTATCCACAACATGCGCAGATACTTTTTACGGGCTACACAAGCGATACGCTGCCCATGATGCTCAGCGGCATTCGCGTCTTCCGCGTGGATGAGATCAATGCGCTTGAAGCGGGTGTGATCGAAAGCCTGGATGCCGTGCGTGAAGAGCAGGCAGATCATCTATCCGATTTTCCGCGTTTCGCCGGTGCGGGGACTCTCATTGATGCACAGCTGGCTCCGCTTTCATTCCAAAATGGGGAAGGGTATCGTTATCTCTTCACCAAAGCCTTCGATGCAGCGCCCGTAAGCAGCACAGCCCTCACCTATATGTTTCAGGGTGTGACCAGTGATGAAAAATACTTTGTCTCCTTCATCATGACTGTGCAAGCGCCCTTCCTGGCGGAATACATAAACCAACCGCTGGCAACTGTCGAAGAATTTGAAGCCTATTATCAAATCGTCAACGAACGCGTCAACACATCCAACCCGGATGCGTTCGAGCCCGCGCTTACCGCGCTGGACGAACTGGTTGCATCGATTGTCGTTAATCAAAAATAAGGAGAACCCATGCCCTTTTATCACAAGCTCGGACAAATTCCCCACAAACGTCATGTGCAATTTCGCAAACCGAATGGAAAACTTTACCGTGAAGAAGTCATGGGGCTGGAGGGGTTTTCCTCCCTGCAGTCCATCCTATATCATCACTTCCTGCCGCCGCGCGTGAAGAAGACGGAAGACCTCGGCCCCGCCAAACCGGAGTATGTGGATTTTGGTGCCATTCGCCATCGAGCCTTCCGCACGGCTCCGACTCCGCTCGGGCCTGATCCTGTTACCGGGCGTGTGCCACTCCTCGGCAATAACGACGTCATCCTGGGCGTCTCGCGCGCCAAAGAGGGCATGGATTATTTCTACCGCAACGCGCAATCCTACGAGACCTGGTGGGTGCATGATGGCAGCGGCACATTGAAATCCCAGTTCGGCAACCTGCCCTTCCGCAAAGGCGATTACATCGTCATCCCATTT
>DAOQPR010000429.1:0-2474 GCA_035333265.1 Anaerolineales bacterium | reverse complement strand
AAATAATAAAACATCACCTCTCAAGACATAGGGAGAGGTGTTTTCTTTTTCGTGTCTCCCTGAGCGATAGCGAAGGGTTTCTTGGATAATCGTAGAGGTTCTTCGCTCCGCTCAGAACGACATCGCCTAAGGTGAGTTATATCAAATCACTTACTACTTTCGCTCTTCATCAATAAATTTCTGCCCTTAAAATAATCCGAGACCGCCAGGTCAAACGGACGCTTGCCCCTTTCAGCAGCCTCCGCTATGTATTGCATCCGTACTTCCTCATTGTCCATTGCCAGGTGTGCGTAGGCTACTGCAAGCTTAAAGCGGCGTCGGTGCTCCACCTGTGCCGCGCTCCACTTCACTTTGGACATATCAGGCGATTTCGAAATGGTCTGCTCTCCATATCGTATTCGGTACACAAATCCTGCCAATCGTCCGCGGATTTGTTGAAGAGCCGGGTTTAATTTCACTTTTGCCATATTTCCTCCATGGTCTCACCCATAATCCTGTACTAATCCTGTACTGATCCCGTAGTATAAGTCTAGTTATAGTCCAAGTATGAGCCCCAGAATCACGCTCACCTTTCCAAGTCATTGGGGGCGTTTTCTGGTTTACTAGGTTGTTATTTGTTTTTTGGAGTGTTCAATAAGGAAAAGCCCAGCCAGACTCCAGTGCCTATGATCGGAACCATGCCAACCAAAAGCAACCACCTTGGCAGGCTATCAGGAGTAGTGAGCGGAATTAACAGCGGCAGACCCACCACAAAAGCAGCAACAAGCAAACTCAAAGAAAGACGCGTAACCAGTCGGTCTAATTTTGCCAGAATGCGGTCTGTGTCTTTCACTTCCATGCGGAAGGGCTCGTTCTTCTCTAGGCGTTCCAACATGCGGTTTCCAACACGCGGCAAGCGGTGCAGAACCTCGCCCCAATTGGTGGCATCCATGAGAACATTGCGGGCCCATCCGCCGTTTGGAAGGAAAAGATTTTTCATCAAGCGCTGCATGTGCGGTTCTGCGGCCTGAAAGACATCAAAGTCCGGGTCTAATTGCAAACCAATGCCTTCCAACATCACAATGGTCTGCCCCACCAGCCACCAGGTGGTCGGCAGGCGCAACCGATGCCGAAAAGTGATCGTTGTGATCTCGTCGATCAATTCCTTTGCGCGAACATACTTGATGGGTACACCATAATACTTGTTTAGAAAACGATTGAGGTCATAAGCCAGTCGGTTACGGTCAACATCCTCCCGCACAGCGCCGATGCGCATCATTTGGTCGATGAGGCCGTCCACATCCATTTCGACGGCAACGATGTAAAGCCGGATCAAATCCATGCGGTCTTTATCACGCAGGTAACCCACCTTGCCAAAATCCACGAGACCGATCGCCTCGCCCGGCATGATGAGATAATTCCCGGCATGGGGGTCGGCGTGGAAGAAGCCGTCTTCCAGCACCTGTTTGATGGTTACACTGGCGCTATTCAAGGCGACCTTGTGACGGTTATATCCAGCGGCATTCAAGGCGGGGATATCACTGATCTTGATGCCGTAAATCCGCTCCATGACCAACACACGCTGGGTGCTCAACTCCCAATATATCTTTGGGATGTAAAGGCGATTTTCCTGCCCGGCAAAGCTCTCGCGCAAGCGGTCGGCATTGCGGCCTTCGCGTTGATAATCCAATTCATTTCGCAGGGTGAAACTGAAATCATCGGCTATGCCCGCGAAATCGTAAATTTTTCCCATTGCAGTGGATTGCGCACTCGCAGCAAGAGATGCCATGATCTCAAGATCGGTATCGATCACTGAAGTGATGTTCGGGCGTTGAACCTTGATAACCACTTCCTGTCCATTCAACAATACCCCCGCATGGACCTGTGACAGTGAAGCCGAAGCCATGGGATGCGGATCAATGGAGGTGAACAACTTCTCTGGGTCTTTGCCCAGCTCACGAGTCAACGAGGCGTGAATCACCTCCCAGGGCTCCGGCGAGACCGAGTCGACGAGTTTACTTAGTTCTGTAATAAAAGAAAGGGGAAGCAGATCTGGACGAGTGGAAAGGATCTGTCCAAATTTTATGAATGTGGGCCCCAGCTCTTCCAACGCTGTCCGAAAGTGAACCGCCAGGTTATCTACATGAGGCGGCATGCCAGTTTGGTCTGTCCGCCACGGTGCCCGAAACAAAGGACGCCGTCTCGAGTCTGGGCGGTGAAATAAGAAACCAAACCCATGGCGGGCAAATACAGATACGATCTCACTGTACCGTTGTAAATGACGAATGGAACGTGAGGGGGCAAACATCAAAACCCATTCCGATAAAGATTAGAGGCCATTATCAATGTCCATACACAAAATACCAAAACTCAAAGGCTTGGCTCATTGAGCAAATCCGGTATTTCAAGGGCAGGAAAATTGAAGCAGACTATGAATCTCGCTGCTCAAGGATTTTTTGAATATCTTCCTTGGTTGCCAGACCCATGTCATCCAA
>DAOQPR010000428.1:0-2477 GCA_035333265.1 Anaerolineales bacterium | reverse complement strand
ACAGACAAACCAGCAAAGATATAAGGCGTGGCTGTAACGAGGCTTTCTGTAAATGGGTAAATGGCCTTCACTAATTCCTTTGTATCCCCGCTGGAAAAGAAGGATTGAAGCCCTTGAATCAGGTCGCCTGGGGTGCCAAAGGAACCCGCAAACAGGGCTCCATAGGCACGCAGTGGATTTTCTCCACTGAGCAGAATGACGATGGCTCCAATAATCAGCCCGGTGATCACGGCAAGGACGGGTACAAGCAATTCCTGCCAGAGTGTGTTGCTTTTCTTTTCTTTCTTGTCTTCTTTGGGGGGAGTGGCTGTTGCGCTCACAGAATCAACTCCTATGGATTCGAGGTTTCGGCAGGATGAACACCCGCCATCAGCAGACCAAGCTGTTCCTTGGTGGCAGTGTTGGCATCGAGAATTGCCATGATCTGCCCTTTGTACATGACTGCAATCCGGTCCGATAGGGCGAGAATTTCATCCAGTTCGGAGGAGACCACCAATACCCCGGTGCCTTCGTCGCGTTTTTTGATGATCTGTTTGTGGATATATTCGATGGAACCAACATCCAGGCCGCGGGTCGGTTGGGAGGCGATCAGAAGTTGGATCGGGCGGGAGAACTCACGGGCTACGATCACTTTTTGCTGATTTCCGCCGGAGAGTGTCCCCGCATTCACATAAATGTTCGGTGTGCGAACATCATATTGTTTTACAAGCACATCTGCGTTGCTGAAAATGGGCTTTTCCTGCAGAGAGATGCCGCGTGCAAAAGGATCTTTGTAATACGTGCAGAGCATCATGTTATCGTGAATGGGGAAGGAAAGGATCAGGCCATGGCGCTGACGGTCTTCCGGGATGTGCGCTACCCCGTGCTCCAATATCTGGCGCGGTGTTGCATGTTTTATGGATTTTCCGCTGATCTCCATCATGCCGCTTTCGATGGGTAGAAGACCGGTGAGCGCATACACAAGTTCAGTTTGACCATTGCCCTGCACACCGGCAACCCCAAGCACTTCGCCTTCGCGAACCTCAAACGATATGCCTTGCACGGTCAGGTTCTGGCGTTCATCTCGCACATAGAGGTCTTTTACCTGAAGCACTGGGTCTTTGGGTTTGGCTGTGTCTTTTGCCACCACCAGATTCACGTCACGCCCCACCATCATGGTGGCAAGAATTTCAGAAGTGGCTTCCTTCGGGTCGATGGAACCAACCACCTTGCCGAGACGCAAAACGGTGATGTCATCTGCCACTGCAAGTACTTCTTTTAATTTGTGGGTAATGAAGATGATTGACTTGCCAGACTTGATGAGTGTATCGATGATCTTGAACAGACCTTCCACTTCCTGCGGGGTGAGTACAGCAGTGGGTTCATCAAGAATGAGGATGTCGGCTTGACGGTAGAGGACTTTGATAATTTCCACCCGCTGTTGAATGCCTACCGGCAGGTCCTTGATGTAGGCACCCGGGTCAACTTCCAACCCGTATTGGTCTGAGATTTCACGGATGCGCCTGGCGACTTTTTCCTTGTCGAGGAAAATGCCGTTTTTGGTTGACTCGATGCCAAGCATCACATTCTCGGTTACGGTCATTACGGGGACAAGCATAAAATGTTGATGGACCATGCCGATTCCCTGGGCAATGGCATCATTCGGCCCATGGATACTCACTTCCTTGCCGCGTACATGGATACTGCCTTCGTCGGGTTTGTATAATCCATACAGAATATTCATCAACGTGCTTTTGCCTGCGCCGTTTTCCCCCAAAAGAGCCAGAATCTTCCCCTCTCTTAATGTAATATCGATCTTATCATTTGCGAGAACACCGGGAAACCGTTTGGTGATGCCGCGCAATTCCAGAACATTGGTCATGCCATGCCCTCCACCATTTTGGGGTTGATAGAGCTGAAAGATTTTTTTTGCACCAGCTTATTATAAAGGAGGTGCATGGAAAATGTATGACAAATTGAAAAAACCTTTGAGATCTACCGCCTCATAAAAAATAAAAAGCCGAAGGAGGATTCCCTCCTTCGGCTTTTTTAGTGCAAATGAGTGAACTACTTGGTTGCGATGGAACCGTCTGAGATGCCTTGCTTGATGGCATCAAGTTCAGACTTGAGTTCATCGGAAGCGCCAGCTACATCAGAGATGCCCACGCCGCCGTTGGCAATGGTACCAACATATACGCCACCCTTGAAGGTGCCGTCAACTTCAGCCTTGATCGCATCATACACAGCAACGTTGATGTTCTTGAGAACGCTGGTGAGGATGATGTCTTTGTATTCAGGGGCAGAAACAGTCCAGTCAACATCCACGCCGATGATCTTGCAGGCGCCGGATTCCTGGCAGTAGGCAGCGGAGCCGAGACCCACAGGTCCAGCAACCGGCATGATGATGTCGGCACCTTCCTGAACGAAGGATTCAGCGAAGGAACGACCATCATCGAGGGAGTCGAAGTTACCGGTGAAGGAACCATCGTTGGCTTCAG
>DAOQPR010000427.1:0-2514 GCA_035333265.1 Anaerolineales bacterium | reverse complement strand
TTGGTGCGTGGCGCAACTCACCTGGCCGCAGCATTTGGCGTTTCACCGCTTGTCATCGGGTTGACCATTGTTGCCATTGGCACTGCATCTCCAGAAATTGCGGTATCGCTAAAAGCGGCAGCCGTGGGGCAGGGCGATTTGACCCTGGGTAATGTGCTTGGCTCGAACATATTTAATATTCTTTTTATCCTTGGGATTACATCCATGGTTGCCCCGATCGTCATTGCAGAACAGCTCATCCGCAAGGATGCACCCATTATGCTGGGAGTGTCGCTGGTCACATTCGTTCTTGCGCAGGACGGAAAGCTCAGTAGTGTGGATGGTCTGATATTGACCATTGGGCTGATCGCCTATACTATCTTTGCAATGAAACAAAGCCGTAAAGAGTCAATGTCTGTTCAGGCTGAATATGCCCAGGAATTCGCTCCAAAAGTGCCGTATACAACTCGCAACATAGTCATTCATATCCTCTTCATTGTCGTCGGCCTGGGATTGCTTGTGCTTGGGTCAAATTGGTTGGTCGAATCAGCCAGCCAGATCGCCAAATCCCTGGGGGTGAGTGAATTAGTGATCGGCCTTACCATTGTAGCAATTGGGACTTCCCTGCCAGAAGTTGCCACATCGGTCATGGCTGTGCTGAAAAAAGAAAGCGACATTGCTGTTGGCAATGCAGTTGGCAGTAATATATTCAACCTGCTTGGCGTGTTGGGGATTGGAGCATTCTTTTCACCCGCCGGAATCACAGTTTCAGAACAGGTTCTTGGCTTTGATTTTCTTGTGATGATCTTTGTAGCACTGGTTACCCTGCCCATCTTTTACATTGACAACCGCATCTCTCGCATGGAAGGCGGATTGCTATTGGTATATTACAGCCTGTATATTGGCTATATCATTCTGAGTGCCTTACACAGTTCCATTGTCCCCATTTTCAGCGCATTTCTAATCATCTTTGCCTCCCTTACATTCATCATCCTGACAGGCATTGCCGTTCGTCACATGCGAAGATAAATACCCAACAGATTATTTTTGCCATACTTTCAGCTTTGGAGAAAAGAATGTACGTTAAATCATGTATGAAGACCCATGTCGTATCCGTCCTGACATCCACAACCATTCGCGAAGCCGCGGCAATTTTTGCCAGCAAGCATATCGGCACATTGCCCATTGTGGATAAAAATAACCGACCTTTGGGCGTAATTGGTATTCGTGACCTGCTCAAACTTGAGATGCCAGATTTCATCAACTTTGTATCCGATGTGGATTTTGTCCACGATTTCGGCGCAGTTGAAGATACACGTCCATCGGCTGCAACATTGAAAAAAACTGTCAGATCCTTAATGCGTCCTGTCGTCACCGTGGAGGAGGATTGTGGGCTTCTACGCGCCTATGCCATGATGCTGCAACAAAACCTGCACGATATCCCCGTCGTATCCAAAGATGGAAAATTGGTCGGGATCGCCTCACGTGTGGATATTGGCGTGATGATCCTCAAGGCATGGGAAAAGGTGGAATGATGGAAACATTTTCCATTGTCCTATCCTTTATTATCTTCTTCGGCAGCCTTGTACTCATCTTTTTAGAGAAGATCAATCGTTCCATCGTCGCCATTGCTGGTTCTGTATTGATGATCGGCCTGGGTAAAATCCTCGGGTTTTATTCCGAGGAACTTGCCATCAGCGCCATTGATTTCAATACACTTGGCCTTCTACTGGGAATGATGATCCTGGTTGCCATGCTGGAACCCACAGGCTTCTTCGAATATTTGGCAGTCCTGGCAGCACGCGCTTCAAAGGGCAAACCGGCACGTTTATTCATTCTGCTTGGAATCATAACAACCATTCTCTCCATGTTTCTGGATAACGTCACCACCGTTGTATTGATTGCGCCTGTCACCATCCTGATCAGCGAAATTCTTGGAATCAGCCCGCTGCCCTATTTGATGTCCGAAGCCCTGCTTTCAAATGTTGGCGGCGTAGCCACATTGGTAGGCGACCCGCCAAACGTGTTGATTGGTTCCGCAGCAGGTTTATCCTTCAACGATTTTCTTGTTTATTCCCTACCCATTGTGCTTGTCTCCTGGACGGGTGCTCTTTTTCTTTTGCGGTATCTTTTTAAGAAAGATCTGGCAAAACGTCCACGCCGCAGCAAGGCAGTGATGAAACTCAACCCGGCAGAAACTCTCAACCAGCCCGAAACAGCGCGTCGAATCTTAATTGTGCTTGGTGCAGCGATCCTGTTTTTCTTCGTCCACCATGCCTTGCATATTGAGCCATCGCTGGTTGCATTAAGCGCCGCAGCCATTGCCCTCGTCTGGATTCAACCTGATTTCCATGTAGTTCTGAAAAAAGTGGAATGGAGTGTCCTGCTTTTCTTTGGTTCGCTATTCATCATGGTAGGCGGTCTGGAACATTCTGGCGCCCTGAGTATGATCGTGAAAATATTCGAAAAAGCATCAGGAATGCCGCCCGTCCTATTTGGAGTGCTCATTATTTGGGTTGTTGCTGCGCTCTCCGC
>DAOQPR010000426.1:0-2540 GCA_035333265.1 Anaerolineales bacterium | reverse complement strand
GATGGAAGCCCGATACATATTTAGTAACACGCTCTGGCTGGGGCTAAGCCCCAGCCAGAGCAATTGACAGCCAAACCTCCGAGGTTTCGACATTATCCCCGTATAGGGGAAACCTCGGAGGTCTTTTTTGTTATGGCGCAGAGAGCGGGAATTCGCCGATACAGGTAAAACCAACCGGCGCTTGAAGCGGGGAATAGTTGTATTCATCCAGATAAAGGGTCGCATCCACACCTGAGCCGGTGATGTGATACTCATCCAGAATCGTATCCCCACTGAAGGCAGAGCCCAGCCGTTCGTACGTTAGGATTTCGCCGTTGGGTCCCAACAGATTATCCAAATAGGCTTCTTCGCGGGCGGGACCTTCCAACCAGTCACCGCCGACTTTGATGGGATTGGTTTCAGAGTATCCATAGGTTTTGTCATCGCTGATGATACATGCCTTGCTATTTTGTACTTCAACAAACTGAACCGTGTCGATCAGGGACTGAAAATAACCTTCGCCGCTGGTCTTCCATTGTTCATCATTGGCTGTCAGGTTGGAAACACCCAGGCCGAAAAAGACCACATTATCCTCAGGTTCCACAATGAATGCCCGCCCTTCGACCGGTGAATTTATCAATTTACCGGTCAGGTCAACGGCGAGGCCATCTGCTCCGCCAACGGTTACGGGGTAGGGCTCGCCCTGGGTGAAATCCCCGCCGCGGTCTGTGACTTCGTTGAGGTAGGTGTTCAGGGTTTCTTCCAGCGAGTGGGTGGTTTCATCGTAGGTAGCTCTGATAAACGAGGCAATGAAGGTTCCCTCCAGGTCGTACACACCGACGATATTATTCTTCAAGTCGTAATCCATATTTAGCGGCACAGAGAAGTTAAAACCGTCGGCCTCGACATCTATCGCTTTCGGCGAGGGAGTGGCTGTGGCAGTGGGAGCAGGTATCGGTGTAGAGGTGGAGGCGGGGGTTTGAGTGGCGGTCACGGTAGGGGTGACAGTCGGCTCAGGGGTTGGGGCGCTGCATCCCACCTGAATCAAGATCAACATGAGCAGGGCGGCTTTTCTTATCATTTTTTCCTCCTTGGAAGTTGAATAAGGTAGGAGAATTTTACACGATGTCTGGAGAGTCACTTCAGGAATCGTGTCTTGATAATGAAAAAAGCCTCAAATTTGTCTAGTCATCTTGCTATTTACAATAAAGTGTGCTATTAACAAGCGACTAAAAATTTTAGAGCTGTTTCCAGGAAACCAAGGTGGAAGTACCGGCAAACAGGCTCCTTGTAAAGGTTAATATGCACCGCGAACGAGTCTCAGAAAATGTTTTTTGGTTCCAAAGTGAAGTCTACGCACAGGTGACGGCCGGGGTGATCGTCGGCCCGCAATGGGCTGTGGTCATCGATACGCTGGCCCTGCCCGAGGAAACGCTCACCATGCGCGAGTTCATCGAACACGAATTGGGTGTGCAGGTTCGATACGTCATTAACACCCATTACCACGCCGACCATTGCTGGGGCAATTGTTTCTTCCCCGGCGCAACCATCATTGGGCACGCCAAGTGCCGCGAGTATCTGGTCGAGTCGGGCACACAATCGCTGGAGGCTTCGCAAAGGCAAAACCCGGCCCTGCGCCAGGTGAAGATCGTGCCGCCCCACCTTACCTTCGCGACCGGCGAAATGACCCTGCGCGTCGGCAAAAAGAATCTCATCCTCTCCACCACACCCGGGCACAGCACCGACGGCATTTCGGTACTCGTCGAAGAAGACCGCGTCCTTTTTGCGGGCGATGCCTTCATGCCCCTGCCCTACATCGTGGATGGCGACATCGACGATATGATGGCTTCGGTCAAAAAGATCGGGCGCATGGGGCTGGAGAACATCATTCAGGGGCATGGCGACATCATCCTGCGCGGCGAGATCGACGCGGCGGTGAAGGAAAACATGAACTACCTGAACAACATCAAGAAGCTCGTAAAAGCGGCTGGCAAACGCAAGAATGTAGATGAATATCTGGACGAGATCGCCATTGAAGATTGCGGCAAGAGCCGCGTATATCTCGGCGGCCTGGCTGAGACCCTGCACCGGCGCAACCTGAGGGCCCTGCATCGTCAGACACACGGCGAATGATCCATAAGAATGTTGCAGAAGAACCACTACACTGCAACATTCTGCATTTATACCCAATGTATCCACGAATGAAGACCGAGGACATTTAATAATTTATTTTAGGAAAAACGACATGAAATCCATCCTGGAACGATCACGATACCTTGCCCTGATCGGCATCATCTCCCTGCTGGTCGCCTCCTTCGCCGCCTTTATCTGGGGAACCATCAAGACGGTTTTCACCACGCTGTTGGTGATTCAAACCCTCGGGAAAGACAGCACCATCACCATCGAGTTGATCGAATTGATCGACATCTTCCTGATCGCCACCACCATTTTGATCTTTGCCGCCAGTCTCTATGAACTCTTCATCGGCAAACTGGACATGCCCGAATGGATGCTGGCGCACGACCTGTATGAACTTAAGGCCAAACTCAGCAGCATGATCG
>DAOQPR010000425.1:0-2555 GCA_035333265.1 Anaerolineales bacterium | reverse complement strand
CCAGTGCGACGCCCATCACAAACGATTGGATGGAACTGCCCATTCTTCCCGAGCCGGATGCGAACGTCATCCGCACCATTTACGAACGCGGACAGACCCTCGGCAACGACCCCAACGCCTTCTCGCTCTTTGGCGATTGCCAGGCCCGGCCCGATGAATTCTTCGGCCCGTACGAAACCGACCCGGCGCTGGTCGAAAGCCTGCCGGTCGAATTACAGGATGCAGTGTCACAATTCAGCGGCTCGTTCAACCGCGAAAGCCCCACCGCGCAGGACGGCACCACGCCGGGCGCACTGCTCTGGTCACAATGGCATCGCGGCGAGTTCGGCTGTAGCTTTACCGAGTCACCCGTCGAATGTGAACTACGCATTCACAAGCCATCCTTCGTCATCATTCAGATCGGCTCGCATTTCGAGTCGCGCAACACCGATTACCTGCGCACGGTCATCAACACCCTGATCGAGAACGGCGTGGTGCCCATCCTCGCCACCAAAGGCGACAACCGCGAGAAGGATTTCCGCGTCAACCGCGACATGGCAATGCTTGCCGAAGAATATGACCTTCCGCTTTGGAATTTCTGGGCCTCGCTCTCCGATCTCCCCAATCACGGCCTCTACACCCGCTCCGACCGTCCACTGCAAGGCGATATCTACCTCACCGAAGACGCCAAGGTCATCCACCGCGAAACCGGTTTGGAGGCGTTGAACATCGTCTGGCGCGCGGCAACGGGGAATTAAAACGTAAGGGCGACCATAAAGATCGCCCATGTTAATAGAGTTGTTACAAACTCAGGCTGTCACTAAATTGCCGCCGGAGTGTCTGCCAAACGTCCTGCTCAATAAGAACAGGATCAGCATCTCGGCAATTACGATGAACAACGGCATGTCTGACGTTATGCTCAAACTTGTCGACAGGCAGGGTACACCATCTGCGGATGTCAGCCACTCAGCGGTAGCGTGAATGGCAGGCATGGATATGGAAGCGGGACCAATATAGGGCAGGACAAGGAGCAGATACGCCTGGTCGAATCCCCAGGCGACGATCGGCATGGATACTGCGATCAGGAGAATGAATAGCGGGCGAAATGGCTTGTTATGTTTCAGTACTTCACCAAATCGCACACTTCCAAAAACAAGGACTATCTCCAACAAAAGATACGAACCCCAAAAATACAGCCCGAGGTCAAACAGGATGAATCGCAGGGCCAGGCCGGTGACGGAAAGCGTCAACAAGCCGAATAGGAAGATGTTCTTCCTCAGGTAATTTTCCAGGTCTTCAAATGAAATTTTGAACGTCATGGCAGCCTCTTTTCGAATGAGAGAAACCAGGTTTCTCCAGGAGTGTGCCGCTCGCAATGGAGCGGATTGGCTGTCATTATCGGGACTTTCATCGTCAAAAACAACTGTGGATTCCCCGAGGTGTGCTGTTGAGTCCTCTGTGGGTTTCCCCAGTTTGAGGATCAGCTCGACCCGCGAAGTCACATTCATTTTTATGTAGGTATTTTTTAAGTGGAATTCAACCGTCCGTTCAGAAATCCCCAAAGACAATGCGATCTGTTTATTGCTTTTCCCTTCAAGCAATAAACAGACTACATCCTTTTCCCTGCGGCTTAAAGAGGCGAACTTTTCATCGTTCATCCTTCAAAATTCATCCTTTCAAAGGCGGCGCATCTTTGTCGTACACAAACACCTGCACATCCATGCCGTCTGTGTTCAACATATCGATCGCAGGCTGAAAGGTCGCATCCTTGATCTTTTGCATATCGCCCGCGGGTGCAAGCACCGTCAGACGCGCTTCCTCATCAGACATCTTCGTGGCTTTGATCTCAGCACTGGCACAGGCGGCGGTCACAAGCTCGGACATTTTTTTGATGGCTTCGTCAATGGACATAAACGTCTCCTCCAGAAAAATTATAAGCGAACTCGAAAGCCTGCCAGGTTACGAATGCGTTAAGGGCGGCACCTAAAAGTACTAACTCGCGTTGAGCTTCGCCACGGTCACACCTTCGCCACCTTCAGTGTGCGCGCCTTCCTCGAACGACTTCACATACGTATGACCCTTCAATGCTTCGCGCACAGCCTGGCGCAGTTTGCCCGTCCCTTTGCCATGAATGATCCGCACCCACGGCAAGCCCGAAAGATACGCCTGCTCCAAATAACGCTCCATCTTATCGAGCGCATCTTCAGACATCAACCCGCGCAAATCCACTTCCATGCCTGGGGAGGAAGTAACAGGCAACGAGGAATGAGTTGACGAGGAAGCCTTACCCGCAACTCGTTTCTCGCTACTCATTTCTTGTTTCTCTTGAACTTTCCGAATCAAGTCCGACATCTTCGCCCGCACACGGATCGTCCCAATCTGAACTTCCGCATCCGACTCACCCAGGGCTGTTACGACACCTTCGGCATTCAACGTGCTGACAGTGACCTTCTCGCCCAGCTTCAGCCCTTGGTTACTGGTTACTGGCAACGGGTCACTTTTCCTCTCAACCGGCGCTTCGACCTTTTCTTCCAGCTTCTCGATCTTCTCTTCAATCGCGCGGATGGCTTGCAAAG
>DAOQPR010000424.1:0-2570 GCA_035333265.1 Anaerolineales bacterium | reverse complement strand
AAAGATGCGGGCTTGAAAGTGACCATCCACTCTGGTGAAGATACACCCGCTTCATATGTTATTGATACCATCAAGAATTTCCAGCCCGATAGAATTGGACATGGCATTCACAGTATCGAAGATATGAAAGCTGTGGAGATGCTCATTGAGAAGGGGATCACGCTCGAAGTGAATCCCTGGTCAAATTATTTGACGAACGGCGTCCCGACGATCGAGGCGCATCCACTTAAGAAGCTATTCGATCTCGGCGTGCGTGTAACCATTAACTCCGATGACCCCGAAGTGCTCGAAACCAACGTCAACAATGAATATCGTATCGCTCACGAAATTCTTGGCATGAGCATGGACGATATCAAAACGTGCAATCGGTTTGCTTTTGAATCCTCTTTTATCGACCCCGCCAAGACCCAACCTCTCTGGAACCGCTATTTTGCCTAGATTCAAATTGACCGAATCGCACCCCTTGAGGTAAAATAACGCGCTGTTCAACTCAAAAATACTCATCCCATTGGGGATTGTGTAATTATCTTTCGAAAGAATAAAAGGAAAGTAGAATGACCAAGCGAACTTACCAACCAAAGATCCGCCGTCGTGTGCGCGTGCATGGCTTCCGCTCGCGAATGGCTACCGCCACCGGCCGCGACGTTCTCAAGCGCCGCCGTCTTAAGGGCCGTTATAAACTTACCGTTACTGCCAACGAGCACGTCAAGAAAACTCGTTGGTAATCTCCAGCGAGGAGAATCAATAAGAGGCGCGGGTGCAGAAGCGATTTCGACTGTCCCGATCCGAAGATTTCAAGCGGGTGCGGCGAACAGGCAAGTCCTATGCCCATCCGCTTGTTGTGTTAGTGGCACAAGCCAGTGAAACAAATGAAAAGATACGGGTGGGTGTTGCAGCAGGGAAAACGACAGGAAATGCGGTTGCTCGTAATCGGGCCAAGCGCCTCCTGCGCGAAGCAATGCGGCCCATCCTTCCGACACTCGCCTCCGGCTGGGATTTGATCCTGATCGCCCGACCTGCGCTAGTAACAGCCTCTTTGATCGAAACCCGTTCCGCACTTATGAATGTCCTAACCCGGGCAAGACTTCTCCCAGATGAATCCTCAAACCGAACCTGAAGAGCAGTTTCATCTGCACGATTATTCGCATGAACCGCGTCTTCGCGATATGCCGCGCACATTTGCAAATGTGCCCCGTATCCTCGTGCTTTCATTGATTCGAGCATATCAAATGTTGATCTCCCCCGGCCTGCCTGCCAACACCTGCCGTTTTTATCCTTCTTGTTCGCATTATGGATATCAGGCAGTCTATAAATATGGAGCCTTTAAAGGTTCCTTCATGGCAGCCTGGCGTGTTTTGCGCTGTAACCCTTTTAACCCTGGCGGGTATGACCCCGTCCCCTGATTAAGCCTTTCCCGGCGGACATACCGCCGTTTATCCAGGAGTGAACCCAATTTGAACATGAAAAAAGTATATCTTATTCTCCTGCTTGTGCTGGCAGCCCTATTCCTTAGCGCTTGCAGTGGTCGTACTGTAACCAACAATTGGCCCGGCCTTTCCACAGATGGCGAACGCGCCTACCTGGCTTCGGGTTCCTTTGTCTATGCCATTGATGTTAAAACGGGCAAAGAAGTTTGGAAATATCCCGAAAGCGCTTCAGGATCGTTGCTTTTTTTCGCAACGCCAACCCTAACACAAGATGGACAATTGCTTATCGGCAGCGCCGGCTCGACTCGTTCGCTGGTAAGTCTTGATCCTGCCACAGGCAAAGAGAAATGGTCGGCTCCCTTTAATGGCGCCAAAGGTGCATGGGAAGCGGCCCCACTTGTTTTCAACGAGACTATTTACGCTCCCAACACAGACGGCTATCTCTACATCCTGAACATGAGCGGTGGAGAGGTTTCTGATCCTATCGAACTGGGCGGCTCATTGTGGTCCACTCCAGTCACAGATGGCACCTTGCTATACGTCACTGCATTAGACCATCATCTTCATGTTGTTGATCCGGCTACTGGCGAAATCAAAAACACTGTTGATCTCGGCGGTGGCATCCCTGGCAGCGCTGCCATTGGCGATGGTGGAGTATATGTTGGCTCTTTTGCCGCCACCGTTGAATTTGTTCAGGCGGATGGCAGCCATGAAGTGGTTGCCAACACGGGAAATTGGATCTGGGGAACTCCTGTGCTCAGTAACGAAACCCTGTACTACGCCGACCTGAGTGGAAATTTGTTTTCTCTTGATCTGGCCTCCAAAACACAAAATTGGGGAACTGTCCAGCCGGATGGCCCTGTTGTAGCCAGCCTGCTCGCCACCGAAAATACGATCTATGTCGTAGCTGAAGAAGGAAAATTCATTGCCCTCGATCAAGATGGAAAGATCGTATGGGAAAAAGAGACCGGCGGAAAGAATTACACCACCCCCGTTCTTGCCGGTGACTTGATCCTTGTTGCGCCTTACCAGGCTGAATACGCCCTCGCTGCCTATGATGCCGAAGGCAAACAAGCCTGGACATATACCCCCGAAAAATAAGGAACCCGACCCATGTGGGAATCATTTATCATTCAACCAATG
>DAOQPR010000423.1:0-2581 GCA_035333265.1 Anaerolineales bacterium | reverse complement strand
GGCAGCGGTGCCTACGCTGGAGGCTCGGGTACGCAATACTTTATTGGCGATTTCGATGGTTGGACATTCACTTCACAAGATCCCAAAGAGACTATTCTTTGGATGGATTACGGCGCAGACTTTTACGCTCCTCAATCCTGGAATAATGAACCAACTGGACGCCGCATTACACTTGGTTGGATGAGCAACTGGCAATATGCGCGAGAAACACCTTCCGCAACATGGCGCGGCATATTCACACTGCCGCGAGAGTTGAGCCTGCTGAATACCACGAGCGGATTACGCCTTGCCCAGGCACCCATCCGCGAATTGGAAAATATTCGCGGCGAACACTATCACTGGCAGAATGAAACCCTTAAGCCAGGCGTTAACCTGCTTGAAGGCGTCACTGGTGCTTGTTTTGAAATTTTTGCTGAGTTGGAGATAAACCCGCAAGCGGCCATGGCCGGGTTTCAACTGCGCCTCGGTGAAACGGAACACACACTCATTGGCTTTGATGTTCAACGACAACGTCTCGTTCTCAACCGGCAATGCTCGGGCATTGTGGATTTTCATGAAAACTTTGCTGCCATCCATTCCGTAAAATTACAACAGACAAATGATATTTTGCGCCTGCACATTTTCCTCGACCGTTGTTCCGTTGAAGTCTTCGCTGAGGATGGCTGTGTGGTTCTATCTGACCTTGTTTTTCCTTCCACCTCCAGCCGTGGATTGGAATTGTTCGTTGCAGGCGGCGAGATGAAACTCAACCGGCTGAATGTGTATCGCCTCGAACCCATGAATCTTAAGTCGGAATATACGGCGGGGAGCATACCTGCCCGGGAAGAAAATATTTAATCGGAGGATGTATGGAAACTTATTATGGCGCCATTGAAGGCGGCGGGACCAAATTTATTTGTGCAGTTGGCACAGGGCCGGGCAACCTGCGCGCCGAAGCCCGCTTTGAAACAACGAATCCAAAAGAAACCATGGGGCATGTCATCGAATTTTTCCAACAGCAGGAGGAAAAGCTGGGCAAACTTGCCTCGATAGGGTTTGCCTGTTTTGGCCCGCTCGACCCAAACCCGGCGTCGCCAACCTATGGGCATATCCTTCCGACCCCCAAGCCGGGTTGGTCGAACGCGAATGTGGTCGGTATGTTGCGTGAATGGTTCGATGTGCCGGTCATCTTTGATACCGATGTGAACGGCGCGGCGTTGGGGGAGTGGCGTTGGGGCAAGGCACAGGGATTGCAGACCTTTATCTACCTTACGGTTGGTACGGGCATTGGCGGCGGTGTATATGCCGAAGGGAAACTTTTACACGGGTTGATTCACCCCGAGACCGGGCACATCCTCGTGCGGCATGATTGGAAGAAAGACCCATTCGAAGGCGTTTGTCCGTTTCATGGCGATTGCTTTGAAGGGCTCGCCTCGGGCCTGGCAATGGAAAAGCGCTGGGGTACGCGTGGAACGTTGCTGACTCCCGACCACGAAGCCTGGGACCTGGAAGCTGAATATATTGCGCAAGCGCTTGCCAATTATGTATTCACCCTTTCGCCGCAGCGCATCATCATCGGCGGCGGAGTCGGCTCGGTTTCGCATCTCCTGCCCAAGGTCCAAAAGCGGACGCGGGAACTGATCAATGGCTATATTCAATCGCCTGCCATTCTGGAAACTATCGAATCTTTTATTGTCAATCCTGGCCTGGGAAATCAATCGGGAGTATTGGGTGCGATCGCCCTGGCGGAAGGGGCTGTTCAGAGATCTCTATGATCGCAACTCAAACCATGGAACGTGAAGCCCATCTTTCTTTGAAGCGCATTCTCCCGCGCGTCGAAGCGGCGCTCAAAACAGAGATCAAAAAAGACCGTGAAGGTTGGCGTCAATTTGTTAAACGGCTTGAGGACAATATCCCCAACCTCTTCACCCTCTATGCGGATGTTTATAGCGACCGCTACGATTTTTTCTTTCACCTGGAAGATCTGATCATCAGCATTGCCCGCTCCTGGTTCAACCGTCCGGCCGACCTGCGTCAGCTTGATGGCGCGCGCGAAGCCGACCCGCATTGGTTCGAGTCCAATCAAATGCTGGGCGCGGTTTGTTATGCCGATCTATTCGCAGGCGATCTCGAAGGTGTTCGCTCAAAGATCTCCTATTTCAAGGAACTCGGTATCACCTACCTGCATCTTATGCCGCTTTTCAAAGCGCCGGAGGGCGAGAACGATGGCGGTTACGCCGTTAGCAGTTATCGCGATGTGAATCCTTTGCTTGGCACCATGGATCAGCTTTCCTCCCTTGCCCGCGATTTTCGTGAAGCAGGCATCAGCCTGGTTGTTGACCTGGTCTTCAATCACACCTCTGATGAACACATTTGGGCGGAACGGGCCAAGGCCGGTGATGAAGAATTCATGGACTTCTACCGCATCTACCCGGACCGGAACCTGCCCGACCAATTTGAGCAGAATCTACGCGAGATCTTTCCAGACGAACACTCCGGCGCGTTCACTTTTTTCCCGGCGCTGTATAACGGGCGCGGCGGCTGGGTGTGGACAACCTTCCACTACTATCAATGGGATTTGAATTATTCCAACCCGGCAGTC
>DAOQPR010000422.1:0-2611 GCA_035333265.1 Anaerolineales bacterium | reverse complement strand
TTCGCGCGGGCAGGATTGGCATCTGCTCACTGCAGGTGCTTTCATCACCATGCTTCTGCCGCTTGCTGTGTTCTTCGGCCTGCAACGCTTCTTCGTTCGCGGGTTACTGGCAGGCTCAGTCAAAGGTTAACTACAAGGAGACGAGTGGACTGGGCAACTCCAGTCCACTTTTTTTATATGACAACATTGAATTTTCCAAAAGATTTTATTTGGGGTGTAGCCGCATCGGCCTATCAGGTTGAAGGTGCATGGAATGAAGATGGGCGTGGGGAAAGCATTTGGGACCGCTTCGCAAAAACGCCTTATCACATTATGAGCGGCGAGAATGCCGATCAGGCCTGCGACCATTACCACCGCATGCCGGAGGATGTTGCCCTCATGAATGAGTTCGGATTTCCATATTACCGCTTTGCCATTTCCTGGTCACGCATAGTACCAGGCGGCGAGGGGAAAGCCAATCAAAAAGGTCTTGATTTCTACGACCGTCTCATTGATGAATTGTTCAAGGCAGGCATCCAACCCAAAACCACTCTCTACCACTGGGATCTTCCCCAAAACCTTCAAGACAAGGGCGGGTGGGCCAACCGCGAAACTGTGGATCGTTTTGCAGAATACGCCGGGCATGTTTTCAAACGCCTTGGAGACCGTATCCGCTTCTGGTCCACCCACAACGAACCTTGGGTGGCAGCCTTCCTTGGATACGCCACTGGTACCCACGCCCCTGGGATCTGTGACTACTCACAGGCATATCAGGCCGCACACCATCTTTTGCTTGCGCACGGACGCAGTGTACAGATCTTTCGTCAGGGCGGGTACAAAGGTGAGATTGGTCTCATATTGAATCTAAACGGTCTGATCCCCGCCAGCAACAGTCAGGCCGATATTGAAGCCACCCAGCGCGTCCACGATGAGACCCACGCCCTATTCCTTGACCCAATCTTCAAAGGTACCTACCCGCAAAAATTATTTGACTTCATCGGTTCACATCAGCCGAAAATTAAATCCGGAGACATGGAACTGATCGCACAGCCGACAGATTACCTCGGACTCAACTACTACAATACCGACCTGGTGGCCTACGATGTCTTTGGAGGTTTGAACAAGGCCCGCATCACACCCTACAGCGCCGCAGGCTGGGGACGAACCCAAATGAACTGGGGAATCGACCCGGACGGTATCAAACGCGAGTTGATCTATGTCAAAGAAAATTACAACAGTCCAAAACTGTATGTCACCGAGAACGGCTGTGCCATGCCTGACATCCCGGACGAGAAGGGTTTCGTTGCTGACTGGGACCGCATCAATTATTTGCGCGCGCACATTCATAAAGTACACGAAGCCATAGCCGCCGGTGTGAACGTGAAGGGGTATTTCACCTGGAGCATCCTCGACAACTTTGAATGGGAACGCGGCTACGGCCCGCGCTTTGGCTTGGTTCGTATTAATTACGAGACAATGGAACGCACGCCCAAACAGAGTGCATATTGGTTCAGTGAAGTTTCCCGGTCAAACTCCGTCACGGTCTAAATTATGGCAAACAACCTCTGGTACAAGAATGCAGTCTTTTATGAAATTTCCGTACGTGCTTTCAAAGATAGCAATGGTGACGGGCGCGGCGACCTGCAAGGGCTGACCGAGAAACTCGATTATCTGCAAACTCTCGGCGTGGACTGCATCTGGATCATGCCGATCTATCCTTCGCCTCTGCGAGATGATGGCTACGACATTGCAGACTATTACAGCGTAGACTCAACCTACGGGTCACTGGACGACCTCAAAGTCCTGATCAAAGCGGCGCATCAGCGCGGAATCCTCATCATCATGGACCTGGTGCTGAATCATACTTCCGATCAGCATCCCTGGTTTCAAGCCTCCCGCTCCGATAAGAACTCGCCCTATCGCGATTATTATGTGTGGAGCGATACAAATGAAATCTACAAAGATGCCCGTATTATTTTTGTGGATACCGAGCCTTCCAACTGGACATGGGACGAACAAGCCGGGCAATACTTTTGGCATCGCTTTTATTCCACTCAGCCGGATCTGAATTTTGATAATCCCAAAGTACAGAATGAAATGTTGAACGTGGCACGCTTCTGGCTGGACCTGGGAATTGATGGCTTTCGAGCGGATGCAGTGCCCTACCTGATAGAGCGCGAAGGTACCAACTGCGAGAACCTGCCCGAAACGCACGGCTACTTGAAAAAATTACGCACCTTTATGGATGAGCATTACCCCGGCCGCATTCTGCTTTGCGAGGCGAACCAGTGGCCTGAAGATGTGCGTCCCTACTTTGGCGATGGCGATGAGTTTCACATGGGCTTCCACTTCCCGATCATGCCGCGCATTTACATGGCATTGAAGAAGGGACGTTTTGAAGACATGGAAGCGATCATGCGCCGCACACCATCCATCCCAGAAAATTGCCAATGGTGTACCTTCCTGCGCAATCATGATGAACTCACGCTGGAAATGGTGACGGAAGAAGAGCGCCAGTGGATGTGGAAGGAATACGCGCCCGAGCCGCGTATGAAACTCAACCTCGGCATTCGCCGCCGCCTCGCGCCTTTGCTGGATAATGACCGCCGCAAGATCGAGCTGGCGAACTCCC
>DAOQPR010000421.1:0-2613 GCA_035333265.1 Anaerolineales bacterium | reverse complement strand
GCGGATGACTACTCCGATCCCGCTCCTGTGGCGACCTTTACCCACTTGGATGCGACCATCGCGCTCGAACGCTCCATTGTGGAAAAGGGTATTTACCCCGCCGTGGACCCGCTCGCCTCAACCTCCCGTATTCTTGATCCTAACATCGTGGGCGAAGAGCACTACCGGACAGCTCGCGAAGTGCAGCGTGTTCTCCAGCGCTACAAGGACTTGCAAGACATCATCGCCATTCTCGGTATCGATGAACTTTCCGAAGATGATAAACTCGTTGTGTCCCGCGCCCGTAAGATCGAACGCTTCTTCTCCCAGCCGTTCTTCGTGGCAGAACGCTTCACTGGTATCTCCGGTAAGTATGTTTCCATCAAAGACACCGTCCGCGGCTTCCGCGAAATTCTCGATGGCAAATGCGACGACCTGCCCGAGCAGGCTTTCATGATGGCTGGTACTATTGAGGATGTCCGTGAACGCGCCGAGAAATTGGCAAAAGCTTAATCAGTGTCAAGTGAATCAGCGTCACGTGTTCCAGTATTTCTGGGTCACGTGACACTGAAAAACAGAAACACTGGAGAACTCTGTTATGACCATTCGTTGTGAAATCGTTTCGCAAGACCGCACTGTGTTCACCGGGGATGTGGACATTGTTGTGATTCCCGGCGCCGCTGGAGAAATGGGTATTTTGCCCAAGCATGCGCCCGTACTGACAACCCTCAAGTTTGGGGTCGTAAAGGTCCGTAAAAACGGAAAAGAGGAATTATTTGCTGTGGCCGGTGGGGTGGCTGAAATTCAGCCAGAAGTCGTGACGATCCTTGCTGATCGCGGTTCTGAAAATATCGAAGATATCGATGTGGACCGGGCATTGGCTGCAAAGAAACGGGCAGAAGAATACCTTGCAAAAGGTGTACCTGCTGACCTGGATCGCTACGAAATCATGGAAGCTGCCTTACGCCGTGCCAATCTGCGTCTTGATGTGGTGCGCCGTTATCGCAAGGGCGGGTCGAACTTCCCGCATTCGGAGAGCTAAAACAAAGTGCTGTCCATGTTCTCTAAGGACCTGGGGATCGACCTGGGTACCATGTTTACGCGTTTCGCCGACAACAATCATGTGTTGCTGGAGGAACCCACCATCGTTGCCATTGAGGTACAGGATCAAAAGATGGTTGCGGCGGGGATCGAGGCGCGTGACATGTACGGAAAAGTCCCGGAGAGCATCGAGGTGGCCCGACCGCTTCGCAATGGTGTCATCGCGGATTATGAAATTACCGAGACTCTGCTGGCTTATCTTTTGCAACGCGCCAGCGGCTCGATGCGCATCTTTCGCCCGCGTGTAATGATCTCGGTTCCATTTGGTGTGACCAGTGTGGAGCGCAGAGCTGTTTATGAGGCGGTAATGGAAGCGGGGAGTCGTGAGGCGTATCTCATTCAACAACCTTTGGCGGCCGCCATTGGGATTGACCTGCCCATTAATTCCCCTTCTGGAAATATGATCATCTGCCTTGGTGGCGGGTGTACCGAAGCTGCTGTAATGGCCATGTATGGGATCGTGGCTGCGGATACCCTGCGGTTGGGCGGTATGGACCTGGATGAGGCCATCGTCAATTATGTGCGTAGAAAATACGGCGTGATTATCGGCCAACAGACGGCCGAACAGCTCAAGGTGCGGATCGGAGCCGCTGTTCCTCAGGATATCGAAAACAGCATGGAAGTGCAGGGACAGGATCAGGTCACAGGTCTGCCGCGCCCTGTTACGTTGACCACGGGTGAGATCGTGGAGGCCTTGCAGGAACCGTTGAAGCAGATTGTTGAATCGGGCCGCAAAGTGCTCGAAAAGACGCCTCCTGAACTGGTTTCGGATATCATTGATCGTGGTGTGGCGCTGTGCGGTGGGGGGGCACTTCTGCGTGGTATTGATAAATTACTGACCAAATCTCTCGGTATTCCAGCGTATCTTGTGGATAACCCGTTGACGTGTGTGGTGCAGGGTTCTTCGAAAGCCTTTGGTATGCTGAATGTGATCCGCAGGAATTTGCCCCAGGTATAGAGACAAAAGTAGACGGCTTCCAACATGGAAGCCGTTTTTATTTCGCATCTTTATGTATTGATGTTGTAGGTTTTAATCCACATCAAATTGCCTCTTTAAATCGAATCAAAGTAATCCGTGATCTCGCGGGCGACTTCCTTGGGGCGAGTCATTGTTGGAACATGGCCTGCTCCTGGAAAGACAGATAATTTTGCGTGGGGGAGAATTTGGGCAAGTTGCTTCGCTCCATCAATAGAAGCAATGACATCAGCTTCGCCATGTAGGATAAGGGTTGGCTGGGAAATGCGGCCCAGCTCATTGCGAAGATCGATCCCGCTTGCTGAAAGATACAAGGCAATTGCGGCCTCCTGGGAGGCCCGATTCAGGATTTGCCTTCCCCAGCGCTTAATGTGTTCACTATCAGGTTCGGGTACACAGGCTTCAACGAATCGATCCAGTGTTTTTGAATATGCATTCCGCAATCCCAAAAGGAACGGGTCATTTTCTGGTGATGCCTCGCGAAAATACATTCCATCCACGATCACCAGACCTGTGATCCGTTTGGGGTTTTTGAGTGCAGCTCCCAAAGCGGTAAG
>DAOQPR010000420.1:0-2629 GCA_035333265.1 Anaerolineales bacterium | reverse complement strand
ACGCGGACGTCCGTTCGTGGAAGGGGGTGGTTTTGAGGTTGAGATTTAGCATGGGAGAATGATTCCTTGAATTGGCGCGGATTGTACATTATATATAATTTGCTGACAATCACGAGTTTCCCCCATTAAAGACAAAACAGGTCTGAGTTACTCAAACCTGTTTTAGCCCCTTATCCCTTTTCTTCCAATAACCTTGTCAATAAACGAATCTGCTCCTGCTGCATTTCAACCAAATCCGCCCACTGTTTATCACGCAGTTCGTCCAATTTTTGGTGAAGGGTTTCTATCTCCATCTCAGCCTTTAGGTTCACTTCATAATCATGGGCAGCGTCCAACCGGTCCTTTGCTGCCTGCCGATTCTGCGACATCATAATGATCGGTGCCTGGATGGCTGCCAGCATGGAGAGAAAGAGATTTAAAAGAATATAGGGATATGGGTCAAATGCATCGTTAAACCTTGCAAGGATCACCGAGTTAAGGATGACCCAAGCCAACAGGATCAATGCAAAGATGGTGATGAACGTCCATGAGCCTCCGAATTTGGCTACATTATCGGCGAGTCTTTGACCAACGGTTAATTGTTCGTCGAACTCTGTGTTGATATTACGGGTGACATGTCTGCGTTCCATCATGCGGCGGATGAACTCACGTTCCTGCCGGGTAAATGTTTCCATTTTTTCCAAAAGCAGATTCTTAAATTGATCCTGGGGATGATTATTCATTCTTTTTGCCTTTCTCTTCCTTGCTGGCATGGCGACGATAAAGCCAGATACCAATGCCAGCCAAAATGATGCCGACTGAAATAAGGAGTTCATGTTCCTTTATATCTTCAAAGATGATTGCCATGACATGTCCAATGAAATGGCCTGCCAATCCAAAGGTCAACGCCCAGATGAAGGCGCCGATCAAATCGAGCAGGGTAAATTTTTTCGGGTCAAGTTTGGACATGCCGATCACAAACGGCAGGACAGTGCGTAGCCCATACATAAAACGGATGCCCAGAAAGAGCAGGGTGGTGTTTCGCCCAAGCAGGGACATTGCCTTCTCCACGTGCGGCTGCCAGGCAGGTCGTTTGGCGAGAAAAACACTTCCTTGAGTACGCCCCAGCCAAAAGAAGAACTGATCCGACGCGAAGGCAACCAGCCCACCGATGACGATCACGAATGGCAGATCCAAATAGCCGCGATGCGCCATAAAAGCCGCCAGTATCAGCACTGTTTCCCCTTCCAGCAAAAGACCCAATATCAAGGCTGGATATCCAAAATGAGTGATCAACGCTTCCAAATTCATGTTGTGGATTGTACGCCATGCAAAATGGACTGACAATCTTCCTGGCAGGGGCGGGAGGCTGAATGTAAAACAACTAACGTATAATCCCAGCCTATGAGTGATGAAACCACGAATACATCAACAGCCTGGGTGGATGTTGCCCGCTTCAGCGCTGCGTTTCTAGTTGTGTTGGCCCACATTGAAGGATGGGGTTCAGGACCGTATTGGGCGCTTACCTTTTATTACACGATTTCGCGCCTGGGTGTTCCGACCTTTTTTCTGATCAGTGGTTATTTGCTGCTTTCAAAGCAGGAAAGTCTGATGGACTTCTTTAAAAAGCGGGCGGCGCGAATTCTCATCCCATTTCTGGTCTGGTCGATTCTGTATGATCTCCTGTATTCCAAACCATTTGAGGAAACCGGTATCAACATACAGGGAATTTTGGAGATCTTCATCCGCATCCTGCGTGGACCTCGAGCTGGTCACCTGTGGTTTATTTACTCCCTCGTTGGGTTGTATTTTCTCACCCCTGTTTTAAGGGTTTTCATTGCCCGGGCAACCTCCTATGAACTCTATTATTTCATTGGGCTATGGTTTTTAGCCGCTCCCATGCTATACATCCTTGAAGGGCTTACCCCAATAAAGATCGGGTTTGAAATTTATTATGCAGGTGGATATATTGGATATTTTTTGATAGGCTATTGGCTGGCAAAGTTGGAAATTACCCCGATTGTCATGTATGCTGCAGTTGCCGCTTTTCTGGCAGGGTTTGTGTTTTCCTTTTCCGTTTTTTATTTTGATCTGCCACCCTTGAAAAATGAACTGCCTTTTCGTAGTTATGTAAGCTTAAATATCGTTCTAATGTCCATGGGGGCATTTATTTTGTTTCGCATGGTCGGACAAAAAGCGCCAACCCTGCTTCGACAGATATCCGGCTGGGGCAGTAAGGCCAGTTTTGGCATCTATCTTTTTCACTTTATGCTGTTTGGTTTTATCACCCTTTTGTGGAAACAAGTGGGGTTTGACCCTGCGCAGGGAAACTCAGTGTTTGTGATTCCGTTGGTTGCGGTCTTGGTATTCTTAATTTCATGGGTTGTGGTTTTTTGCCTGGCCAAAATCCCTGTTTTGCGTGCTTTGGTGTGAGGCTACCTGTATTGCATCTGAGTAACAGAATTGAAATTGTCTCTGCCTCAATGAATGGATGCAAGAAAATCTCGTAGCATATCTTCATCCCACGAACTGGATGATCCTTCGATCATCATGATGACTGGGCCATTATTCCCGCTAAAGAGGGTCATCCAACGACGCATAACGAGACCTTCAAATTTCCCTTCGCTTACGATCACCGTTCTGGTCTCAT
>DAOQPR010000419.1:0-2663 GCA_035333265.1 Anaerolineales bacterium | reverse complement strand
ATGCCTTCACCTGATAGGATTCACCGTATCGAAGGTTTGTATCCATCGGCGGCGCATCGAACAATTTTTTGGGGTTCAAAATAGTATGCGGGTCAGCGGCGTGTTTTAGCTGGCGCATGGCAGCGGTCACTTCCGGGCCATAGGTGCGCTCAATGAATTCACCGCGTGCAATGCCGTCGCCATGTTCACTGCTCATCGCACCGCCGAGAGACATGGTCAACACAAAGACCTGTTCAACGATCTCACGCATGGCACGCACGCCCTCGCCGCGCTGCAAATCCAACACCGGGCGGATGTGCAAACAGCCCGCCGAGGCATGTGCATAAATTCCACCGAACGTGTGATGCGCTTCCAAAATCCGTTCGACCTGACGCACGAAATCCCCCAGCTTCTCAACGGGTATTGCACAATCTTCGATGAACGCCACGGGCCGGGCCGACTTCGGACGGGAATCCAAAATGCCCAAGCCGACTTTGCGGACGTTCCAAATTCGAGTTTGATCTTCGGGGGATTCTGCAATCGCCAGCACATCCCCAAGACCACGCACCGCCTCTTTCAACGCCGACGGCTGCTCCCCGCTAAATTCCACGACCAACACCGCAGCCGGGTCGCCAATCACCCAGCCCATTTGGCGGGCATAAGCCGGAATACTTTTCGCATTCCGCAGGATCAATTGCGGAATCAACTCCACCGCACTGGGATTCATCTCCAGCAGTCGTGGCACATCGTCGCAAGCTTCGGCAATGCTGGCATAAGACAGAACACCCAAAATGGTATGTTTCGGTCTGGGCACAAGGTTGAGCTTCAATTTGCGAATAACAGCGAGAGTGCCTTCAGAACCAGCCAAAAGATGTGCGAGGTTCCAGGTATCAGGTGTCAGGTTGGCAGGATAATTCTCACCTGTCCATTGCGGTGGGGTGGATGCGCTCCAGGGTAAAAGGTAGTTGAGTCGATAGCCCGCCGAGTTGCGCCAGGATTTGGGGTAATTCTGTTTGATGGCCTCGGCATATTTTTGTCTGACCTCTTGAACGATAGAGACAATATTCGATAGTCGAGTATTTGACGAACGGATATCAAATATCGAATCATCGAATTTCGCCAGAGTCCCGTCACTCAACACCACGTCCGCTTCCAGCAAATGATCCGCGCTCATGCCGTAGACGATGGAATGGGCGCCGGTGGCGTTGTTGCCGATCACACCGCCCAGGGTGGCGCGTTCGGCGGAGGCCGGGTCGGGGCCAAAGGTCAATCCGTGTTTGGCGGCGGCGCGATTCAAGCTGGCGAGCACTACCCCTGGTTCCACACTCGCCGTTCGAGCTACAGGGTCGATTTCGAGAATTCCATCCAGATGTCGGGAGCAATCGACGATCAGCGCTTCGCCAATGGCCTGCCCAGCCAGCGAGGAACCCGATCCACGCGGAAGGATGGGGATTTTATATGTTGCGGCAGCTTCCACGATGACTTGCAGATCATCCTGTGTTTTTGGGAAGGCTACACCCAGTGGTTCGATCTGGTAGGAGGAGGCGTCGGTGGAGTATAAAACTTTGGAGGCTGTATCAAGCCGCAGGTCGCCGGTGAGGCGTTTTTTGAGGTCGTGTAAAAAGTCAGGCGGGAGGGTCATGACAGGGATGAGTTAATGCTTTGAGAGTTGGAATTTCGAATCCATGAATAGAAAATATAAATGAATAGACCAACGTGAATGACAGCCGCGCTCTGGATCACGGTCTGGTCGGTTGGGCGAATCGTTCCGGAAAGGTAGGCGAATAGATAGGCGCCATAGAATAGCGCGCCGGAAAATGTAACGATAAGCAGGGTGCGGTTGAAATATCGGGAGGAGGAGAGCAGGCCAAGACATGCCATAAGCATGAACGGATAAAAATGATACAAATATCGTTCATGGGTGCCGGTAAGGGTGAGATTGAAAGCGAGGTTAATGAGAGAGAAGAAGATCAGGGCGGAGATGATCTGCCCCCTGTTGAAGGTTTTCGTTTCGGTATTTTGTCGGCGCAGATCAAGCACGAAGATAATCAGCAGGCTGATCACCAGGATCGCAAACAAAATATACCCTGTTGAGAATGGAGTTAATGGAGCCAGGGATATGGGGCCTATCTGCAACGGGGTGTGCGATGTGCCAAGCAAATCCTTTGTAAAAAGGGTCCAAATGTTGAAACCCAGCGAGGCGATCTGGTCTCCATGCTGGCTGCCAGTAGCCAGAATGTATTGAATATGCGAGAAATATGGCGGCTTAAGTTGCAGGCTGGCATCGACCAGCAATATGGGCAGCAAAAATGTGAATGCACTCGTGAAGGTGTAAGCCAAAAAGGTTCTTCCATTTTTGGAAAGATAAACGATATTGACGAATACGATCAATCCCAATGCCCCCATGCTGAAATAGATCAACTGTTTGGTGAGCAGCATCAGCGAGAGCAGCAGCCCGGCAAGGAGAAAATACAGATAGACCTGCCAACCTGTGCGGCTTTTGGCATTGAACCAAATGAAGAGAATAAACAATAACAGGATCAACAATTGCCCGATCCCGTCGATCTGCCCCCACACCGAGGAACTGACCCAGGAGGAGGGCAGCAAACCCAACACACCCGCCCACAACGGCGCGTTACGCACTTGAAGACGATTCAATATAAACCACAAGGCTAGAACGTTAA
>DAOQPR010000418.1:0-2673 GCA_035333265.1 Anaerolineales bacterium | reverse complement strand
GGTTTGTTCCACTTCCTCCAGGGCTTCCATTTTGGCGAGGGAATGCAGAATGTAGGCGTTCAACGTTGGGTCGAAAACTTTTTCGTTTTTCAGGATTTTCTCAAAACCTGAAATGACCTTTTGCTCGATGGCCTCATTCTCATTGGAAAGCATTTGCAGACCTTCCGCGGCGAGTCCACGTTGTTTGGCCGAGGCGGTTGTGGTTTCAAGGATCATCCACAGACTTGGTTCGACTTCCCTGCCCATATCTGCCCAGATGTGTGGAAGGTGATCGGAGAGCCAGTCGTTTTCCAGGTCCGCGAGAGAGGCGAGGGCGGGTGCTGAATCCCAGGCTTGTAAGCTCCCGAGTGCGTGAATGGCATGCCAGGGTGCCCAACTGGAAGGTTCAGCAGGCCAACCATTGAGAAGTCCCGGGTCAAGTGCCATACGTGTTAATGCGGGAATATGCTTCTTCCATAGCGTGCTTTCTGTCTCGTTTTCAAATAGATGTTCCCTGTTCAAGTCGCCGCCCCATTCGAGCAACTCATTGATTGGCGCGGGATAGACGGCAGGTGTGAGCGTGGGAAAATCCACCGGACGCGGCGGAATGGCAGGTGGGGTGATGTCGTCCCAGTCACGCCAGCCGATCAGGAGGAGCTGGGCTGTCTCGTTATCTTCGTCGGTGACAAACGCTTCGGCATTTTCCATGTATGCATTTTGAAGTTCCTTCGACGACAGGTATTTCAGTCCATCCCCAAAGCGGGCATATCGCTGACGATATTCGCGGTAGCTGTATGCCTCATCTGCAATGGTGGAAGGCAGTTTCAGGCCATCTTCTAATTTTTCGAGCGCCCGTGTAATCTCCGCTTCGCCATATTTTTTGTTCAAGGCCCGCATCTGTTGACTTTCCTGCGAAACACCAGAAAGCATCATTGTTAGGAGTTCCATGGAAATTTCCTGCCGCATTCGGATGATCTTCTCGCGTTCTTCCGGCGATGGATAGCCCGTACGATGTTTCAGCCATTCAATTCGCGGCGGGTCGTTTGGTTTTGCGTAGCGTTTTTTTCGTCTGCTCATGATGCGCTCCTATATGGCAAAGTTTACCGTAAATTTGTTTCTGCCTGATAAAATCGGAAGCATGGAATATAAACGAGCTCCATTCACGATTTCAGATGACCCTTCCCGCCTGGACATGGACGCGATTTGTGACTTTCTTTCCCGCGCTTACTGGGCGGATAAACGCCCGCGTGACGTGATCGAAAGATCCATTCAATACTCGCTCAACTTCGGTGTGTATGATGGAATCCGTCAGATCGGCTTTGCCCGCGTGGTCACCGACCGCGCCATTTTTGCCTACCTGTGCGATGTCTTTATCCACGAAGACTATCGCGGGCAGGCTTTGGGCAAGTGGATGATGGAATGTGTGATGGCACACCCTGATCTGCAGGGCATGAGACGGTGGTGTCTACTCACCCGTGATGCGCATGGGCTGTATAGCCAGTTCGGTTTTACGGAACTGGCTGATGCTTCACGGTGGATGGAAAAGTACGATAAAACCAAATAACCAATTTGCAGATAGGCTATTTGAGATAAATATCAAAGAACTCAATCGTCGTCCGCATGGCAGGGTAGAAATTGGTGGCGATGTTATGATTGTCGCCGTCGTAGGTGTAAAGGTTGGCGATCTTGCCAGATTGCCGGGCCAACTCTGCCAGGCGGATGGAAAAGGCCACAGGCACATCCTCGTCATTGGTTCCGTGATGCAGTTGCAATGGGCCAGAAAGATCCGCAAGATAGGATGTGGCAGACACTGAGTCCCAGAAGGCGGGGTTTTCCTCTGGTGTGCCGTACTGTTCGATCCATGAGGATCGCCAGCCTCTGCCGGTTGAACTCGGTGACGGGGTGAATGCGCCCGTTCGGCGCCAGTTATATAACAGGTCCGGGTAGGAGGCGACGACACCGGCCCAGATCACACCAACTTTGATATCCTTTGAGATAACCATGGCTCGCAAGGTCAAATATCCGCCCATTGAATGACCCCACATGCCGATCTTTTCCGGGTTAACTTCCGGCAGGGTTTTGATGGAGGAGACTGCATTCAAAACATCAATCTGGTATCCTGGGTCGCCGTAGGCGCCGGTTGCCTCGCCTTCGGATTGGTCATGCCCGCGGTAGTCGATGCGGAAGACAACATAGCCAGCTTTGGCGATTTCGTCAACGTAATGGACGTATCGTTCTGTGGTGCGATAAACATCCGGCGGGATGTAGCCGTGATTGAATATAATGGCGGGATACCCTCCTTCAGGAGGTGTACCATCTGGGATGGTGAGCAGGGCGTAGATCTTCAATCCTTCGGACAGGTAGTAGGCATAATAGCGGCGGTAATTAATGCCTCGATCCAACTCTTTGACGATGGTGATCTCGCTGCCAGGGTATGTTTGATTTCGCAGCGAGATGATACTCATGGGATGTGGAATCGGTGTGGCCGTAGGGATGGGTGTGAACGTTGTAGTAGGTTCAGGAGTAAGGGTTAGTGTGGCGGTATTTGTCGGCGGGATGGCAGTGCTTGTGGGGATGGGAACGGCTTCGGTGGCACAGGCACTAAGCACCAGTGAAAAATTTATAAACACCATTAAAGCTTTTTTCATGTTATCTCCTTAAACAGACGGCGAGGCATCCTGTGCCAGACCGTTT
>DAOQPR010000417.1:0-2716 GCA_035333265.1 Anaerolineales bacterium | reverse complement strand
AACAAACACAGAATTTGCGGAAAAGAACAGAAAGGATTACAAACCTGCTCATTCCATGTCACTTGTGTTGACATTATCGATTAATTCTCGCAGAAGACAGCCAATCCAACAGAAATTGAATATAGGGCATACACTGAAAGAACTTCTTTTTATCAATTTAACTTGAAACTACGATGGATAATCCTTTATCAAAGCCCAGCGCACCCACATGGCCGGTTTGTTGACAAATATGATTCTGCGGATCCAAGTCACAATTTTATAATAGACAAACCCTTTTCCCAAATGCAATAATTGGTAGGGCAGGTTATATAAGATGCGTTCACGCAAACTTTGCGGGCCAAAGATACCGGAAAAATTATCGCGCATGGATTGCAATGGACGTGAAGCAGTTTCAGGCTCGAAGACACCATCTGCCTCCCATTGATCAGGTTCGAGATGCATACGCCAGGCGTTTACCCAGGGTTTTGTCTTCAACATGGGATGGTCGGGATAACACTCACTGACAGCCTGCCAAAACAAAACCAATGCAAATTCCTCCAGACGATCCAGATTCTTGCGGGCGATTTTCATCATCTGCTCAGGACCACGCCGCGAAGCCAGATCCAGGCCCAGTAACATCATGAGCCGCATACGTGTCATATCGCCCAGCACATACAGCGGGCGCGGCGGTGCCTTCTCCGACCAATCAGCGAGCAATTTTTCAACACGCGTATTCAATTGCCTGAAGCGTTCGCCGAGTGCGAATACATCCTCTGTTGGGTTTAACAACATCCCCTGAACGTAAAGTTGATACATCCACGACCAATAGATGGCAGTATCCCAGGTAAGTTTTGGTGTGAAAATTTGAGGGTGACCAAATATTTTATACATTCCCTCATAAAAGCCCAGGCAGATCTTATAGAGATTATCCAATACGAGACGGTTATAGTCCGCAACCATTTTTTCGGTCAAAGAACCAGCGCGTTCACGGCGAATCATTTCAACGGTGAGTGTATTCGTAACAGCAATGAAATCTGATCCATAACTGTATAAGGGGTCAAGAAAGAAACCCGCCTCCCCCACACAAGACCAGCGGGTATGTGAAAACACCTGGGCTGATGCATAGCTGTAACGTTTTAAACTCAAAAAATCCATCGGGGGTAAATCGCGGACAAAGTCCCAAACCTTTGGCTCATTTTTTTGCAACCATTCGAGCGCCTGTTCATAAGATTTGCCATACGTATTCTGCGGGTGAATATCGTCATCGGTCACAATGCCAACACTGGTGTTTCCCGACCCAAGCGGAATAAACCATACCCAATATCCCCGATCCATCATATGATTGGTAGAGAAGTAACGATCCTCGATCAATTGGTGTGGAAATTTACTGCCATCCTGGGTGCCCATTACATCCACATCGATTCGACCAGTGTAACGCCACCAAGCCGCACTGGCACGATGTTCGTGCTCACGCTTCAATCCCAATTTGGTTTGAAGCAGGCGTCGCCGTCCTAATGCGTCCACCACCCAATGCCCAGTCAGGGTGAATGACTCAGAATCATCTTTTCGTCGGCAGCGGATAATGTGGGCAGTATCGCCTTCAGCCAGTTCTATATCATCGACGCTGCATCCCTCGAAAAGGATCACTCCCATTTCCGCAACAAATTCACGCAGGTCGGTTTCCAAACGACCGCGATCAATTTGGTACGAGGGAACAGGCGGAAACATGGTTTGCCCCGCCTCAGGGCGCTTCGTCAACGGTTCATGAGATTTGCCGAGGAAAAATCGCAACCCGAACTTTGGCAGGTGCTTTGTCCGAAAATAACGGTCAAGTTTCAATACTTGACCGAAATAATACGTACCCAGTTCAATGGAAGATTCACCCACCTTAAATGCAGCTTCCGGTAAAGGGCGTGTGAGGCGATCTATCACTGCCACTGAAAGTTCAGGCTGGTCAAGCTTTAGATGGCGTGCAAGGGTCAGCCCTGCCAATCCCCCGCCGCAAATTACAACATCAAACTCTCTTTGGTCTGACATAATGTCTCCTTGGCAATGAATTACTTTAGAACTACAGGCTGATACCGCCATCCACTTGAATGACCTGCCCGGTGATATACGATGCATTATCAGAGATCAGAAAACATACCAACGGCGCAACATCATTCACGGTTCCCAATCGCCGCAGGTTTATCCGCTCTTTGACATAGTTCAAGGTGTCGTGATCCAAAATTCCTATCATGTCGGTATGGATATATCCTGGCGCAACAGCATTGACCCTTACATTATGTGCGGCCACTTCAGCCGAAAGCGATTTCGTGAAGCCGATCATGCCTGCTTTTGCCGCAGCATAATTGGCCTGTCCGCCGTTCCCATACAAACCAACAACCGAGGAAATACTGATGATGACCCCGCTCCGCTGTTTGACCATGTGAAGCAATAAAGGCTTGGTAGCATTGAACATACTGCCAAGGTTCGTATTAATGACTGCATCCCATTGATTGCGGCTCATGCGTGCAAGCACCGAGTCGCGAGTGATCCCCGCATTATTAACCAAGGCATCCACCTGCTTATATTCAGAAATGATCTCCTTGACCAGCTTCTCCATCGCTTCTGTGTCACTCACGTCGCATTGCCGCGCCACACAGTGTTGGTCGGGAAATTTTGTCAACAGGTCAGCCACAATTCCTTCTGCCTCTTCAGTGCTGTTCAGGTAGGTAAAAATAACATGCGCCCCTTC
>DAOQPR010000416.1:0-2720 GCA_035333265.1 Anaerolineales bacterium | reverse complement strand
CACCTCCACCGATCGTGCTGTGCAGATCTCCGCTTTTCTTGCGAAACATCTTGAACCCGGCGACCATGTCCAGCCGCTGGATTGGACCGGGGGATCCCTGCTGGCCATGCTCGAAACCCGTGTGCCGATCGCAACTTCGTATGTGTTTGACTTTTATTTTTATCACCATGTATCCAAGCCCTACATCCAATCCCTGCGCGCAGATTTCATGGATCAGTTACAGACTTCCCAGCCTCGCTTTATCATTGAAGTGAGGTCCGATGACAAGCCCTGGGTCTCTGGTGCAGATACCAGCCGGGATTTTCCCGATTTGCGCGCATTTCTTGCCGCGCATTATTCCGTTACAATGGAACGGGAAGATTATGTCATCTATGAGCGAAGATAGTCATGCTCAGGACGCTGCCTTGAGAAACTCACGCCAATTCTCCATTCTCTACCTGGCCTTTCCTTTTTTTCTCTTTCTTTTCGGTTGGATTCGTCTGACTATAGCCATCCCTCTTGCGCTCGTTCTTCTCTTCACCCTTTACAGATCACTATTTACCAATTCCCAATCTCCAATCTCCAACAACCAACCTTCTTTCCTTCTTCCTTTTTCATCCTCTGCTTTTTACTGGATCTTTCTTACCGTCTTCTGGCTCTTCCTCTCCGGTATCGGCGGTTACGCCTTCCAAAACTGGGATCATAACTGGCGCAATGCGGTCTTCCATGACCTGATCGATTTTCGGTGGCCAATTTACTATGCCCAGCCCGAAAGCGGACCGGTCAAGATGCTGGTGTATTACGTCGGTTTCTGGTTGCCTTCGGCCATTGTTGGAAAACTGATTAACTGGCAGGTTGCCAACTTCGCCCTTTTTGTTTGGTCGTTTCTTGGCTTGTTACTTGCCACTCATCATCTCGCTTCGGTACTTAAGACTTCGAACTTCAAGGCCACCCTGTTCCTGATCTTCTTTAGCGGACTCGACATCCTTGGTACGCTCTTTTTTCCCCAGACTTATCCCACTTTGTTTCCCGCCACTACCCATCTGGAGATTTGGGCGGGGAATCTGCAGTACTCATCTTTTACCACGCAATTATTTTGGGTCTTCAATCAGGCTATTCCAGCGTGGTTGGTAATTTCTTTCATTGCGAACCTCGCAGAAGAGAAGCAATCTGACAAGCGTAGCGAACTCATTCTCCTCTGGTCGCTTTGCTTCTTTTTCGCGCCTCTCGCCTCGGTGGGACTTCTCCCTTATCTCCTCATTGAGATCATCAAGAAGACCACTTTCAAATCTCCATTCAAACATCTGCGCTGGGAACAACTTGCTGCAGCAGGGATCATCTTTCTTCTTTCTGCTTTTTTCTTTACAGCCAACACTGCCGCCCAATCTCGTGGATTCCAATCCCTGTCCTTTGCCAAATTCCTGGCCTTCTTTTTACTTGAAGGCGGGCTCTTTTGGCTGGTGCTTGCGCCATCCACATATAGGGATCCACGCTGGGTGGTGACCGGTTTCCTGCTCGCTCTCATCCCCTTTATTCAACTTGGTAATGGGCGCGACTTCGTCATGCGGGCTTCCATCGCTCCGCTCTTCTACTTGATGCTGATGACCGGTGAAGCCATTTTTAATAAATCTGTGAGTCTGGTTGTTCGTTACACGTTGATCGTCCTTCTCGTCATTGGTTCTTTCACACCCCTTTACGAGATCAATCGTTCCATATATCGTACCTTCGAATATTACGTTATCCTGGAGCCTACCTTGTTCGACCCGCCTATTCCCGAACATGTGACCCATCTTGAGCAGGGCGTCGCCCCGGAATGGGAGCATCCCTTTACCCTGACGGCGGATGGGATCGTCACCTTGCAATATATGACGGATGAACTCTCGCAGAATTTCATCGCCAACGTCCGGCAAACGGTCTTCTATAAATATTTTGCTTCGCGTTAATATGAGGAAATAATATGTCAGATATCCCTTCTCTCCCAGATCCACAAGCCTTTTATGCAAAGGTCTGGAATATCGTCTCTTTGATACCGCGCGGCAAAGTTGCCTCATACGGGCAGATCGCCAAAATGCTGCGTCCGCCTGCTGGAGTGGACGCGGCTGTCTTTGCCGAATTTGGCGCTTTATGGGTCAGCAATGCTGTGGCTGCCAGTCCGAACGAAGTCCCGTGGCAGCGTGTGGTCAACTCAAAGGGTGAGATCACAGAACGGGACGGGTTGGAGGCGAAACGTCATAAACTCATGCTCGAAGATGAAGGTGTCTTCTTCAATCCGCGCGGCCGTATCGATATGAAAAAATACGGCTGGAGCGGGAAGTAATTAGTCGATGGACCACAGATGACAGATCGTGGTCAGCGGTTCGTTATCGAAAGGATAAACTCATGCCTTCGTTTTCTTCCCCTCCCAACCCGCAAGCGTATTATGAACAAGTCTGGGCGATCACCCGCATGATCCCGCGTGGGAAGGTTGCCACCTATGGGCAGATCGCCAAAATGATCCCCCCGCCCAATGGGGTGGAGATCGAAGCCTACGCTGCGTTTGCTCCGCGCTGGGTGGGTGGCGCGATGGCAAACTGCCCGGACGATGTGCCGTGGCAGCGTGTCATCAACTCGCAGGGCAAGATCAGCGAACGCCCCGGCGCGGAAAGGCAACGTCCACTGCTCGAAGCGGAGGGTGTCGTCTTTGACGCAAAGGATAAAGTGGATCTGAAAAAATTTGGCTGGAGCGGACGCGATGAAAGCGA
>DAOQPR010000415.1:0-2724 GCA_035333265.1 Anaerolineales bacterium | reverse complement strand
TGTTTACCGACATGATGACGCCGTGAGAGGCATCCACTTTGCAGATTTCTTCCAGGGCAAGCACATAAGACAGTGAGTCCATGCCTGCGCCGCCATATTGTTCCGGAATCTCGATGCCCATAAAACCGAGCGCCCCCATTTTTTTGATCGTTGTATGTGGGAATTCACCGCTTTCATCGAACTCTGCAGCGATAGGGGCAACCTCTTTTTGGGCAAAGTCACGGGCGGCGTCCCGCAGCATTTTGTGTTCTTCGGTTAAAGGAAAAATGGGCAGTTCAGTCATTCAGAATTCTCCAATTGTGATTTCTCGGATTATACCCTTTGTATTATTCGGAAATGCAAGGTTGACGATTAATCTGGCCTTTAACTATAATATAATTACGACACCACAGCATTTGATGGTGTCGTTTTTATCTCCCGACATGACCACCAGGAGGTAGCCGGAAAAAGATAAAATCCAGATCCAAATCAGTACTGCGACCAAAAAGTTTCAACAACTCAAAGGAGAGAGAGCATGAAATCGAAGTGGTTCGTAATCTTTAGTGTACTGGTCCTCGCCAGTGTTGTGACTTCTGCATGTGCGGGAGCAGGTGGCGGGACGAGCGGCGGGCCTTTGCAGTCCGTCGGTGAAGGCGAAGGGGAAGTATCGATCATTTCATGGGCCGGTTATATCGAACGTGGTGAGACCGACCCGAATTACGACTGGGTAACCCAATTTGAAGCCGAGACCGGCTGTAAAGTAACAAACAAAACAGCCGCCACCTCTGACGAAATGGTCGCTTTGATGAACGAAGGCGGCTTTGATCTGGTAACTGCATCAGGTGATGCATCCAATCGTCTCATTGCTGCTGGAAAAGTTCAACCCATTAATATTGACTTGATTCCATCATGGAGTACGGTCGATGATCGTTTGAAGGATGCCCCCTGGCATACGGTCGGTGGCGTTCATTACGGTGTGCCTTATCAGTGGGGTCCGAATGTGTTGATGTACAGCACCGAAGTTTTCACCGAGGCACCTACATCCTGGGATGTCACCTTTATGGAAATGACCCTTCCGGATGGTCAATCCAACAAAGGCCGCGTCCAGGCATACGATGGCCCGATCTATATCGCTGATGCGGCCCTCTATCTCAAATACCACAATCCTGAACTTGGTATTGATAATCCATATGACCTTACCGAAGCGCAATTCAATGCGGTTGTGGAATTATTGACCAGCCAACGGACATTGATCAACCGCTACTGGCATGATGCATATGTCCAAATGGATGACTTCAAGAATGAAGGTGTGGTTGCATCCGGTTCCTGGCCTTTCCAGGTCAACCTGTTAGCCTTTGAAGGCGCTCCAATCGCCTCCACCTTCCCCCAGGAAGGCGCAACCGGCTGGGCAGATACCACCATGATGCATGTGGATGCCCCTCACCCCAATTGCTCCTATAAATGGCTGGAATGGTCATTGAACCCCAAACTTCAAGGCGATCTGGCTGCCTGGTTTGGCTCCGTTCCTTCCGTGCCGGCAGCCTGCAGCGGCAATGAACTGCTGACGGATGCTGGATGCAGCGCCAATGGTTTCGACCAGTTCGACAATATTTGGTTCTGGCGTACACCTACAGCAGAGTGCAGCACCGGCAATGGTGGTTGTGTTCCGTATAGCAAGTGGGTTGAAGCTTACGTCGGTATCATCAGTGGCGGACAATAATCTTTTTCAAAATGTGATCTGAAATATTCAGGCAGGCCGCCCCTGCCTGAATATTGCTTTTATTGGAGTACCATGCCTGCACCTGCCATTCAATTTGAGTCTGTCAGCCGTCATTTTGGGGAAGTCAAAGCCGTTAACGAGGTCAACCTGGAAATTCGCGATGGCGAATTTTTTTCCATGCTTGGCCCGTCAGGCTCGGGAAAAACAACATGCCTGCGAATGATCGCTGGATTCGACCGGCCTACTTCAGGAAAGATCTTTCTTTATGGTCAGGATGTTTCCAATCTCCCGCCATATGAACGGGATGTCAACACGGTTTTTCAAGATTATGCACTCTTCCCCCATATGAACGTAGGCGCCAATATTGCCTATGGACTCATGATTAAGAATGTCAATAAAGCGGAGCAGACCAAACGGGTGGATGAAATGCTCGACCTTGTTCAACTTTCCGGTTTTGCGAATCGTAAACCCTCCCAACTCTCAGGCGGACAACGGCAACGCGTCGCACTCGCCCGGGCTTTGATCAATCACCCCAAGGTTCTACTACTCGATGAACCGCTCGGCGCATTGGACTTAAAACTACGCCAGCAAATGCAAGTCGAGTTGAAATCCATTCAAAAACGGGTTGGAATTACCTTCATCTTCGTGACTCATGACCAGGAGGAAGCTCTTACCATGAGTGACCGGATTGCAGTATTTAATCAGGGAAATATTGAACAGATTGGCACACCGTCAGAAGTGTATGAACATCCAACGTCTTCGTTTGTAGCCGGATTTGTAGGGACGTCTAACTTGATCAGCGGCGAGACGGCCAAACGAATCACTGGCTCCGACCGCACTTTTTCTGTTCGTCCGGAAAAGATCCACCTTGGCGGCCAGTCTGACCCTGCCCCCACAAGTATGTATTTCATTGACGGCCAAATTCGAGATGTCATCTACCTTGGTTTGTACACCCGCTATCTGGTGGAAGTTGCTCCCGGCCTTGACCTTGTGGTCGTCTCTCAAAACTTAAAGACTACTTCCGC
>DAOQPR010000414.1:0-2731 GCA_035333265.1 Anaerolineales bacterium | reverse complement strand
CATTTGTCGCGCTAAATCCATTGCTCATCGGCACATCCGTCACAGTCATGTCCGAGTCGGCATATTTGTTCTTCTCCCTGCTTGCCTTGTTGGTATTCGATAAAACAAATGGGAAAAACATCGGCTGGATTCTTCTCACTATTTTGCTTACGCTGCTTACTCAACAAATCCGCACCATCGGCATCGCACTCACTATCTCGTTACTCGTCATCTTATTCCTCTCCCGCCGCTACAAAGACCTGGGAATTGCCATAGCCATTTTCGCCATCGGATTCCTCCTCCAGGGTTGGTTCAACCTCCGCAACGGCGGGATAGTCATCTCGTCTGGTTATGAGGCGCAGGTATTGAGCAGCTCGATGATGGAGAAGCTGAATCAGGTCTGGTCAAACTTAATCGGTTATGCAGACACGGTTCTCGCAGGGTCATTGCTTCCCATTTTCGGCACACAGTTGGATTCAATGTTTGGCGGTGTGTTCATTATCCTCAATGGGTTGATCCTTGTGGTTCTTGGGATTGGATTCTTCAATGTAAAACCGAAAATGGAATGGTTGCATTTGTATTTTTTCATTTATACAGCTGGCATCCTTGCGTTTTGGAATCCGCAAGTGGGGAGTGTAAAAGTGCGCTTTCTGATTCCCGTCCTGCCATTTTTGTATTTTTATTTTTTAGTTGGTGCAAAGTGGGTCTCAGAAAAAATATTTACAAATTCACTAAAAATTGCTACACGCAGCCTTTTTATGGTTGTAATTTTTATCGGAGCGACACTCATCGCACGAAATCTTTTGGATTGGCAAAATCCCGTCCGCGAGCAGATGACGGATCTCTCGATTGGAGCAAGCTGGATTGCGGAAAACTCCCCAGCCGATTCAATCGTGATGGTCAACGAGCCCGTGCCTGCTTATGTGCATGTCAAACGCAGGACGATCAACTTCCCAAAGAACGATCAGGGATTGGAGTCTTATTTAAATAACCAACGTATTGATTACATCATCATTGCCCCATTGCTGCAATCGCCAAAACGTTTCGAGTGGAGCAAAGACGTTAAAGCAATTCAAGCCAGGGTCGAAACACTTCCTGATATCTTCAAATTAGTTTTTGAAGATAAAGAAAATAATGTAAGGGTGTATCAATACACCGGGCAATAAAAAAGGCTTTCGACGAAAGCCATCGAAAGCCCATGCATACGCCAACCTGTTTGCTTTTTATCAATCTACCAATCCGCCATATTCTTAACCCGAGTTCGCTCAAACATAGTCACCAGGGTTAGAGCAGGGATCGCCCAACGTTCCTGCTGATCGGTCAATTCACCTACTTTTTCAAGAGTATATTTATCAACGAACAGGTCGCGTTGTTTTTGCAATTTCAATACAGTGGGGCCATATAAGTTGCCGATCTTGAATTCATAGGAGGGGGCATAGGCCCGCGCTGCAAATGGAAGGTTAAGGATCTGGATGCGGGTGGAATAAGGCAAAAAGTCAAACCAGCCTGTTCCACGCGAGGGAACGATCCACCCCAACACCTGACCTTGGGCATGATCTTTGATCTGATAAACAAGGCGCGAGGGCAAGTTCGAACTAATTCGATCATTTACAAAATTTGTCGCTAAGTTGGCGGCCACATTGCCCAACACGCCGCCAATTTCGGCGCGTCCATCATTTTGCATGACAGAACCCGAGGAGTTGATATTCACTCCTGCATCCTTAAACTCCTCCATACGCGCCCAGTAATCATCCACATAAGCCACAGGTTTGCCATCAGCCGTAACGATGTTCCATTCTGTAGACATGCTGGCAAATTGGAACATGAAGCGAAATGAAGAATCCCCTTCTGCTCGGTACACTTCCCGACCGCCACCATCGATATACGACAGGGAATCTTTAAAAGAAATGAACGGGTCGGAAGCTCGCATAATGAACTTCCCGTCACCGTTCCTAACATCCACCTGGCGTCCAATACTGACCATGGGGAATTCGAACTTAATGGGATAGGTATACATGAATAATTTCTCCTGAATGAATTAAGACAACTCGGCTTATTCTACAGATTTATCTTTCCCTTGAAATAGGATATAGGTTGGATTTTGCCCTGAATCCGGCATGTCTCTGGTACTATACCAGTGTAAAATTGCGCATCGCGATCCACAAGGCACACGGACCCATGTCAAACGAGGCAATCGCCAAACCCAACATCACCAAATATTCATCCGAATTCAAACTGGATGTCTATGCCAAACTTCCGCCCGTCGAGATGGTGGTCTTTGTCGTTCACATCCTGCAAACCGAAACCGCACCGGTAGCTGTGGAAGAAGTCGTTTCAACCTGCTTCAGGCTCTTCCCGCATAGTTTTGCATTGAAGAATTATTTCTACTGGCCTGATTCCGCACTGGTCTCGCGCCGCTTGCATGATGCAAAGGAAAAAGGCTACCTCAAGGGAACCACCACCGAAGGTTTTGAATTGAAATCGAAGGGGAAGCCGGTCGCAAAGCGGATGGCAAAAGCGCTCGATGTAACCCTGCCGCCTCTGCCCCAGCCGGAACCTGTTCCTGCCACCCCGGCAGTGACGGCCGCTCCAATTGCACCCGCCGAAGAGAAAACGCCCACACCTGTTGCTGAAACGCCAAAGAGTGAACCGGTCAGTGAGCCAAAAACAGTAGAGATCGTAGCGCCTCCAGCCGCGAAGAAGCAAGTGCAGAAGAGAAGCGTCAAAGCAAAGACGACTGCGAAAAAAGCAG
>DAOQPR010000413.1:0-2751 GCA_035333265.1 Anaerolineales bacterium | reverse complement strand
GGGTAAATATCAGTTGACCGGCCCTGCCCAATGGCTTACCATGCGCATCAATGCTCCGGAGTTCGATACCGTCAGTCTGAAGCCTGAGGCTTCAAACCCCGCTATTCAACGTTCGCTCAACGTCATTAAGAATCAAGACCCGAACATTTTCCGCTTATTTCTTCTGGATGGGAATGTGGAGCACATTGATGGCGGCTTTGTGACCAACATCAATATTCTCTGGGATCAGAGTTTGGAAACCCCCTCTCTTAATCAGGAGGAGATCAAAGCCCTGGCCAATGATTTGGCCCAATCTCTGAACGGCGCCGAGATCCTTGCGACCGAGACCCGCGCCACAAAGAACGGCACCCCATACGGATTGATCTCAACGCGAATGCCCGCTCTTACACAAGACGGTGTGAATGTGACCGTGATGCAACATTTGATATTTTTTGATATCCCCGTCGGCACGCTGAATATTACCCTCTCCACCACCGATACGTGGCTGGATGCAGTAACACCTTCCCTGGATGAAATGATCGAATCTGTCATCATTTTGAAATAGACCCTGAAAGGCAAAGCTGGCAGACTCAACGTTTGCCAGCTTTGCCTTTCAATCTTATTGAATGGAAAAATAATAATTTTGTTGGAGGAAATTCATGAAATCAAAATTTGCTCTTCTTTTATTGTTATCGTTAATTCTGCTTACCGGTTTCGCCTGCCAGGCTTCTGGTCCCGTTGGGAATTTGTTTGCCTCGCCTACACCTACAGTCACCATTACCCCATCATCCACGCCCACTCTAACCCCATCACCTACATCCACGGTAACTCCCTCGCCGACTCCTCTGCCTACTGGCGTACATTTTGAAGACCAATCGAATGGCGATATTCAGATCATCGATTATGACGGCGGATATTCGCTGCTGCTTTCGGATGACTGGATCTCCGTGCCTGCCAGTGCCGATGCCTTGAAGGAAGCGATCAAGAATGTCTCAAAGGATAATCCTGAACTTGCAGAATCATTGAAGAACATGGATGAGGTGATCGGAAATGATACCCTGCGCCTGATTTCCTTCAATACGCAGAAAGAATATCGCGATGGAACCACATATCCCAACCTGGTTGTGATTACTTTGGAGGATTCTGTAATCAAATCCATACCACTGACATTTCTGGTCGATGTCAATGTCGAGCAGATCAAATCTGACGGCGGGCGCGCAGTGGTCCTGGATTCAGGAACCGATAAAAATGCCAATGCTGTGGAATATGGATACATCTATTTGGATAATCAGATCAAACAAGGCCCGCGCATTATAAAAGTCCGCCAAAATATCATCATTATCAAAGTGGATTCTTCCATGACTCTCTTAACCCTGACCATTCCCAATGGAACCAAGGATAAGGCAGAGCCGCTTATGAAGAGTTTGATCGACTCGATCTCATTATTGAAATAAAGTGAACGTTTGTATGACGTTCATGTAAGCGGAAAGGAATAAAAAATGAATACCAAACAGCTCGCCGCAATTGGGGTGATGCTTATAGCCGTTCTTGCTTGTGCCATTCCTGGTATAAGCCAACCAGCGCCCCTCGACCCTGCCACCCTGCCGACCATTGTCGTGTTGACGGTTAATGCAGCCACAACACAAACTGCAGCTGCAAACCCGATAGTTCCATCCGATCCAGGTGTGGTGGAGGCCACTCCGCTGCCCGTCAATGAGACCGGCATGGAAGCCCAGGCGGATGGCTCTGTAAAATTTGTACATATTTCCGGCGGGTATGAAATTACCTATCCTGTTGGCTGGCTGGCGGTGCGTCCCAATTCGGAGGAGTTCAATGCGGCCTACGCCAATGATGCATCCAGGAACTCCACATTGTTGGACCAGATGAATTCTGATATGGAAGCCTATGACCCTGAGTTCGATCAGTTGTTTTCGTACATTCTGCGCCCCGACCTTATAAAGGATACGCTCTTTGGTTTTTCAGATCTTGACTGGGATGCAAATGACAACAATACGATCGATGAGGTTACCATGGGGAAATTGATCGACAAGATCGAAACCTCCATGGCCATTCCCGGCTTTCGGCTGGATACAGCCCAGATCTACGAAAACCCAAACGGCGTCAAAGTGCTTGAACTGGGTGGGCAGTTTTCAATATCAGATGGGCAGGATGGCATCCTTCCCTTTTATACAACGATCATATTTTTCAAACCAGCCGAAACAACCTCCACCCGGGTTTCCTTCACATACTTAAAGGATTTCAAACCGGAGCTTCAGCCGGATGTGACAAATGTGATTAACTCAATCAGGCTGTTGGGACAGTAAAATAGGGAGACATTATCAATCCCGCCTCAATAAAAGGAGCCCACGATGTCTTCCCCCCGTGTCATCCGCGCGCCGCGCGGCACAGAACTGACCTGCAAGAACTGGCTGAGCGAAGCCGCCTATCGTATGATTCAAAACAATCTTGACCCGGAAGTGGCGGAAAAGCCGGAAGACCTGGTCGTCTATGGCGGGCGTGGAAAAGCCGCCCGCACCTGGGAAGCCTTCGATGCCATCCTCGACTCTCTCAAGAATCTTGAAGAAGATGAAACCCTTCTGGTTCAATCGGGCAAGCCGGTCGTTGTTTTCAGATCGCACAAGGATGCGCCCAGGGTGCTGATCGCCAACTCCAATATCGTGCCGCATTGGGCGACGTGGGAATACTTCGACGAGCTGGCCAAAAAGGGTCTCATCATGTACGGGCAGATGACTGCTGGTTCATGGATCTACA
>DAOQPR010000412.1:0-2771 GCA_035333265.1 Anaerolineales bacterium | reverse complement strand
ATATACAGGTATAAATTTCTTAAACAAACGCAGGCGGCGGAGAGAATTCTCTCCGCCGCTTTTTTGTTGACACAATTCACTGATTATTAGTTTCTCCCTTTCACTTGATGCACCGGGGTGAATAGCAAAATACTCAGCCACACCTGTAAACCAGATTGCCCTATTTGGCTACCGGAATTTCCAAACAGCTTGGATGTTCGGCATCATGATGGAGCGTGATCTGGGCGGTTTGCGCATCTTTGTCTGTTTCATCGGCCACCACGCCGCCGCTGTTGTAATTTTTTTGCAGGTAGATGGTATTGGGGCAACTGATGATCAACCGCAGGCGGCTGCCTTTTGCGACGCGCCGCGAGAAGAATGTAAAGCCATCAAAAGTATATTGATTGATCTCGCCCGGAACGATCAGTTTTTCCTCACGCAATGATTCACGGTAGCGCGCCCTCATAAAGTCCCAGGACAGCTTGATCACCTTGCCGTTCGGAAGCACTTCAGAAAGCGAAACTGCAAAATCTGTATCAGGGACGTTGAGCGACATCCACACTTTCAGTTTTACCCAACCGGTGATCTCGGTTGCCTTTGAAAATGCCGCAGAATGGTACACTGCCCCGTTGCCGAACAGATTCAGGTCGGCGGTTTGATCGGTGTAGTATTCGGCAATCTCCTCCCGTTCCAGTTCGCCGGGACGTTTATCCAGCGGGTCATAGGTGAACACATCCGCTGGCGAACTCCTTGGGTTTTTTTCATCCAATGTCCCGGAGTGAAAGACATCGTTGGCATCGCCATTCGAGTTGAGATACAACTTGCGCGTCTTGGGAGCGATGGCTTCGAGCGTGTCGGCGTATTTCCATTTCTCCTCGCCCATCACATAATACGCCACGCGCTTCTTGAGGAAAGAAGGTTTCTTGCCATCCTTCATTGTCCAGTCGTACCATTCTTTATGAAGTTGATTCAAGTCCACCAAACAAGCCTTGTCAAATTTCAGACCGCCGATCTCGGCATTGGGCGTGCGTGTGCCGGGATGATCCCACGGGCCGACGATAAGATAATGGCGGTTCTTTGCCTTCGACTTTGACAGCATGTGCCTGCGATAGTATTCCATCGCCCCAGGCTGGTCGCCATCATAATGACCCGTGATCGTGAGGATGGGCAAATTGATTTTGTCATATTGAACTTTAGTCAGCGCCATTTGATCCCAATACGCATCCTGCGCGGGATGTTTGACCCAGGTTTGGAAGGCGGTTGTTTCATTGCCGACGATCTTGTCCAATGAACTGTACGGTTTATGGTTCTGATACATTTCCTGAAATTTCTCGGTCCAAAAGGCTGAATCGCCAAACAAGGTCATATTACCTGTTGTGCCGCTGACGAAGGTTGTCCATTGCATTTCGTAGGAAGTAAAGATATTCTTGAAAAATGGAAAATCCACACCAGCATGGCAGGAGGCCGCCGGGACAATGGTCTTGAGGTGTTTTGGGAATTCCTTGAGCGTCATCCATTGATTAAATCCTGCATACGAACCGCACCACGATTGCTTTGCCAGCCATTCAACAACGTCGTGCCCATCATTTGCCTCCTGCACAAAAGGATCGAACTCGCCTTCCGAGTTGCCACGCCCACGACAATCCACCAGCGCGAAGGCATAGCCGTGCTGGGAAAAGTAAGCCGCGCGCGGATGGTAACTATCCGCGATGTAGGGCGTGAGCGTAAAAATGACCGGGGTCGGCTTGGCATGTTTCGGTTTGTAGATCGTGGCGTTGAGATGAACACCATCCCGCATGGGGATTTTGACTGCCCAATCGAAGTCCACATTCTTTTCAGGCGGCGCGGTTTTGGTCTGCTTTGAGTCGGCGGAGCGGAGTGAGTTTTTCATGCGGGTATCTCCTTATTTAACAAGAAAAGCATAGTCATAAAGCTTAACATAGGATATGGTTACGGCCTTAAGATCGAGGCGATTTTGAATCTACGATGTGCAAAAAGCGTTATTTTGATAAAAAGAAATAGCCGTAATATATACCTCATCTCCGAGTAGTTCAATGGATATTGTTTGAGGCGTGAGCGACAATTCATCATTACCTACTAAGTTTCCATCCAAATCAAAATAAGATGTTTGCCAATATTCACATTCATCTATTGAGAGAACATTATTTTTTAGATTCATGCTTACATAATAACTCTTATCTAAATCAAATTCATATAAAACAATCTGTCCAGATAGTTTTACATCCTCAACAACCTGTTGCATGGTTTGAAGTGCTTGTCCAGCGTAATATTGATCAAGGTAAGAAGTATCTTGATAAAAAACAGCTAAAATTTCCGCCCTGTTAGCGGCTACAATTAATTCGGCAACGGCTTTTTCATCATCTTTGGATATTCCTGGTGAATCTGGCAATTGAATTTTTTCGATAACTATGTAATTTGTATCTGGCGCTAATGGGGCAACAATGGCAGAAGGCGATGGGGTGGGCTCTTTTTTAAAAAGTGCTACCCCGCCCACACAAGACCCAATCAATGCAGCTAATGCAGTTATCATGGCTCCGCATCCGGTTAGGATTCCAGGCAGAGTGCTCCAGAAAGGTTTTTGTTCATTTTCCGGTTTCATGTTTTGTCTCCATTTTTAAGAAATAGAAATGCGTTGTATTATAGAAAGTGTATACAAATTCCTTATTTTTTCATTAGGCCGTTCGTAATATATTCTCTGTCATGGGTGTCTCCTTTGTGGGCTGTATGCAGTATGGTTTCAGTTGACATCAAAAGTATCTGGACATCAATTC
>DAOQPR010000411.1:0-2784 GCA_035333265.1 Anaerolineales bacterium | reverse complement strand
GCACACCTCCAGATCAGCAGAAGCAGATGCGTGAGACGCCCTGGGGCTACATCACCTATTTGGATTACCGCTACAAAGTGGAATTTAACGAAGAACAATATCGCGAGATCGATCGTTATTGCAAGGAAAAGAAGATCGATTGGATGGTCTCAGTATGGGATGAACCCTCGGTGGATTTCATGGAGAAATTTGAAACCCCTGCCTATAAAGTTCCGTCGGCTTCTTTGACCGATCACAACTTGCTGAAATATGTCCGTAAAACGGGTAAGCCAGTTATTATTTCCACGGGTATGTCCACCATGGAACAAATTCACAAAGGGGTGAATGCCGTGGGTGAAGAGAATCTCGTCATTATGCACTGCACCAGCACCTATCCCTGCGAGCCGGAAGAATTGAATCTTCGAATGATCGAGACCCTGCGAAAGGAATTTCCCAATAATCCTATTGGCTATTCCGGGCATGAGACCGGGTTGGTCCCCTCGGCTGTGGCGATCGCGCTCGGCGCTACATCCATCGAACGTCACATCACGCTTGACCGCGCCATGTGGGGCAGCGATCAGGCTGCCTCGGTGGAGCCGCATGGCTTTGCCTCACTTGTAAAATACATTCGTGTGACCGAATCGGCTTTAGGCGATGGCGTGAAACGCATTTACGATTCTGAAAAGGGCCCAATGAAAAAACTTCGCCGTGTGGTGAATGAGTAGTTGATGTTTACGCATTACGAATCACGTGATTCGTAATGCGTATTGCGTAATTTCTAATGACGATCACCAAAACTTTCCGCCGCGCACTCCGCCCGTATGGCAAAACCGCCCAAGCCATTTGGCGATGGAAGCGGTTTTCGTTTAACGACGCACCGCCCATCTTTGCCAACTCCAAACCCAAGAGCGGCTCACATTTGCTTTTGCAGGTGATGAACGGGTTGACCCAGATCATGCCTTACAAGTACGTGGATGCCGACCCCGTGCGGACAATCACATATGAAGGAAGAAGAAAGACGAAAGAAGAGATCCTGGCGGACTTGAAGCATACCCCAACGGGAGTGATCGGCTGGGGCTATGTGGATGCGACAGAAGAAAACGCCTCTTTCCTGACCTCGGATGGGCGCGTCAACTTTTTCATTTATCGCGACCCGAGAGATATGCTCGTCTCACAAGTGTTCTTCGCGACCGATATGCACGAAGAGCACGGCATGCACGATTACTACAACTCTTTGCCGGATTTTGGCGCGCGACTTAATGTCGCCATCACCGGCATCGACAAAGACGACTTGAGAATGGTCAGCGTGAAGCAACGATATGAAGGCGTGTTTGCATGGCTGGAACAGAAGAACACCATGTGCATCCGCTTTGAAGACCTTATCAATAACCGCGATGCGACTCTGCTAAAAATGCTTGATGAAGTGGAAAGTACCGGCTACAAGATCCCCACTCCGCGCGAGAAGGCATTGGCAGTTCTTGTAGATGCCATTCAGCCGAGAAAGAGTCACACCTTCCGTTCGGGCAAGACGGGCGGTTGGAGACAGCATTTCACCGATGATCACAAGAAATTATTTAAAGACGTTGCGGGAGATCTGTTAGTAAGGCTGGGGTACGAAAAAGATAATGACTGGTAGTGACAGAGGATGGATGCAAATCCATCCTTTTAGTTACCAGATGTTTCCAAATACCCGCATCTAGAACGGTTTCCTTATCCTTCCCTGGAAGGTGGGAAGAACATATCGTCCCCTGTATAACATTCTTGTGACGGAAAAAAGTAACATTCCAGCAGGGATATCTCACCGCTTGCGAGGTTGGGGAAGCGCTTTGCGTTACCTATTGGGAAAATTGGCAAATATCTGGCTGGCTGTTTTTATCGGTGTATTTATCACAGTCTTGATCACGAATCAACCTCCGCCTCGTGGAATGGGCGAAGCTCGTTCACCGTTCGAAATTACTCTTGAATCCCAGATACAGGATTTCATTCAGTATAGTGTGGTCACAGGAGCGATTTCCAGGGACGCCAATGGGGTTCCCGATCAGGCGGAGATCGCTGCGCTGGAACAGCGCCTTTATGAAGAGTCCGGGCTGAATCTTCCCTACCTGCCGCGTTATTTTTTATGGACACTACGGGCGCTATCCTTTAACTGGGGCGAGTTAAAAGTAACATATGTGAAGACGATCGATTTTTGGGAAAAGGATTTATCGGATGGGCAGGGGGTGGTCGTTGAGCATCTTTCAAACACAGTATTGCTGATCGGTACAGCCTATTTGCTCACATTCCTGATCGCCCTGCCGCTTTCATTGCACATGGCCCAAAACAGGGATGGCAGGTTAAATCGATTCTTCTCCGCGCTTTCCCCTATTTCTTCGGTGCCAAGCTGGGTATTCGCCGTTTTATTGATCACTGTTTTTGCAGTTCAGTTGCGCTGGTTTCCTGTGGGCGGAAAATACGATATTTTGGAGATAAAGAACTCTGCTGACCAGGTCCGGGATATTGCCCGACACATGGTTCTTCCAGTGCTGTCCCTGGTGTTGGCTCTGCTGTTTCAGATTGTGTATGCCTGGCGAACCTTCTTCATGATCTACTCTGATGAGGATTATGTTGAACTGGCAAAGGCCAAGGGCTTGCCTGCAGGCGTTTTGCAGCGTCGCTATATTCTTCGTCCGGCGCTTCCATATGTGATGACCAGCCTGATCACCACAGTCATCGGTTTCTGGCAGTTGACGGTGGCGCTGGAGGTGATCTTTCATTGGTCGTAAAGAAGCGCATCTTTCGCGCAGACTTTACCTTTCCCGGCTTATT
>DAOQPR010000410.1:0-2788 GCA_035333265.1 Anaerolineales bacterium | reverse complement strand
CCCATTTGGCGGTTTATATGCTCATTCATTCTGCTTCCCAACTTTTGACCGTCCCCGGCGGGCCGCAACGCGGAAAGGCCCTAGGTACGCTTGGCATCATTCAAAATGGCGCTGTGATCATTCGCGATGAAAAGATTATTGCAGTAGGCACAACAGAGGAACTACGCAATGCCTACCCCGATGAGCCTACTTTAGATGCTGGCCGATGTGTGGTCATGCCAGGATTCGTCGACCCGCATACGCATCTCATTTGGGCGGGTGATCGCGCCAGCGAATTCGAGATGAAAATAGCTGGCACGCCTTATCTTGATATTCTAGCGGCTGGCGGGGGCATCCTGTCAACAGTCAAAGCGACCCGCACAGCCAGCCTGGAAACGCTCATGGCTGAAACCAGGCCGCGTTTAATGCGCATGTTCAGGAATGGCACCACTACTGCAGAAGCCAAAACTGGTTATGGGCTGCAAACCTCTACAGAATTGCGTTTACTTAAGGCCCTGATTGCTCTGAATGACGAAAGCCCGATTGATCTTGCATTTACCTTTCTTGGCGCACATGCCATTGCGCCAGAATACAAGGATAATCCGCAAGGCTATACGGACGAGGTTACCAATACCATGCTGCCCATGTTGAAGGATTGGTGGGAGACACATGCGCCGCGTATGCCATTGCCCTTTGTCGATGTGTTTTGTGAGACCAAAGCCTTCACCCTCGAACAATCGCGTCAAATTCTGACCCGGGCTGGGTCGCTGGGATTCCCGCTCAAGGTTCACGCTGACGAGTTTGACAATCTGGGTGGGGCCGCACTCGCAGCGGAATTAAAGGCTGCGTCGGCCGACCATCTCGTGGTCACGTCGGAGGCGGATATTGAGGCATTGGGAAAGTCTGACACGGTCGCGGTCGCACTTCCCTGCACTCCATTTGGTTTGGCTGAATCCCATTACACCCCTGCGAAAAAACTACTCGAAGCCAATGCTTTGCTGGCGGTGGCCACGGATTGCAACCCGGGCACCTCCTGGAATGAATCGATGCAATTTGCCATTGCGCTTGCCTGCCGTTACATGAAGTTGACTCCGGCCCAGGCCATTGCCGCTGCTACCATCAATGCCGCTCATGCTATTCGCCGGGCAGATACAATTGGCTCCATTGAAGTTGGTAAACAAGCCGATATGTTGATTTTATCGGTTAACGATTACCGTCAGGTTGGCTATCGTTATGGAACAAATCTTGTTAAACAGGTTATAAAACGTGGACAGGTCTACTCGGTGGATGTAGGCTATTACAGGACTGCATAAGTGGAATGAATACAACGACTACTGGAATTATTCGCATTGCGCGTAGTAAAGTAATGGAGCACCTGCCCGAAATGGTGTTCGTATTGGACGACAAGGAGCGTATTGTCGATGCAAATGCTGTGGCGCAAAAATGGCTCGGTAAGCCCATCGACCAAATCATAGGCGGCGACCCCATGGAGGTTTTTAGAGAATGGCCGCAATTACTTCAACGATTCTTCTTTTTGGAATATTCTCGTGAAGAGGTGGAGATTCCCGGGGATCCGCCACGCATATTTGAAGTGATTATCACGCCCATGGTTAATTCCTCCAATAAAGTGGAGGGACGAATTATCCTTGCGTATGATATTACAGAACGCAAATATCTGGAGAAAGAATTACAGACAGCCAATGAATCTCTGCAACTACAATTGGAAGAGAATGAACGTTTGCGTCTCAAATTGCAGGAACAGGCCACCCGCGACCCGCTGACAGGAGTCTTCAATCGGCGGTATTTTGCGGAAGCATTGGATAAAGAAGCCGCACGTGCTGAACGTGAGAATGCCAGTTTTTCGGTGTTTATTTTGGATGTGGATCACTTCAAAAAATTCAATGATACCTATGGCCATAAATGTGGCGATCTGGTCTTGCAAACCCTGGCAAAATATTTAATGGAACATACACGCCGCAGCGATATAGTCTGCCGTTTTGGTGGTGAGGAATTTGTAGTGCTCATGCCGGATGCTCCCAGCAGTGATGCATATGAACGTGCCGAGATATTCCGTAAGCAGTTCTCAGAATTGGTTGTGGAGTATGAAGGACAGAAAATGAAGTGTACCTTCTCGGCGGGCGTTGCCAGTTTCCCTCAACATGCCTCTTCTGGTGAAGCCTTGCTTGGCCTTGCAGACGAAGCGCTCTATGCCTCCAAAGCTGAAGGGCGTAATCGGGTAACCATTTATAAGTCTGAAAATTCTTAATGACCACCCAAATACTATGTAGGAGAGAACCTTATGCAAATTGACATCATCGGTGTGCCGATCGACCTCGGTGCGGACCGGCGCGGGGTCGATATGGGTCCTAGTGCAATCCGATACTCGCACCTGCAAAAAAAACTCGAAGACCTGGGCTACACCGTTCAGGATGAAGGTAATGTGGAAGTGCCCATTGCTGAAATGTGTACCATTACCAACCCAAAGTTGAAATATATTGACTGCATTGTTCCCATGTCGCGCCGGGTGGCGGGGGCTGTTGCCACTTCAGTACAAGCCGGGAATTTTCCGCTCATTATCGGCGGAGATCACAGCCTGTCTATTGGATCCGTTCGCGGCGCGGCGCGGAACCGTAAGATCGGCGTCATCTGGCTCGATGCCCATGCCGATTTCAACACAGCCGAGACCACCCCGTCTGGCAACATCCATGGCATGTCACTTGCCATTCTTGCCGGTCTGGGCGATCCAAGTCTTGTGCAATTGTGGGATGAATCCATCCCCGTGATCGATCCGAAAAAAATTGCCATTGTG
>DAOQPR010000409.1:0-2807 GCA_035333265.1 Anaerolineales bacterium | reverse complement strand
TATAGCCTGCCGCTGTGGCTTGGTCCACGCCATAGGCGGTGAGGACGGCGATGCCAGGCGCATCGAAGGTGCCGATATAGCCCGGCGCGGATGGAATAGTCGTGGCGAGGTTGACAATGCCATTCATCAACATCAGCGCAAAGAATGAGACATTGAAATTAAAAGCGTGCATTACGAACCAATACTTGCCGGTTTCCAACAGCCAGATAACAACTGAGGTCAGGAAGACCATCAATACATTGAAAGGAGAGCGAAGCGAGGCGAGCCCATCCAAAAATTTATTCATCATGCTGATAATTCTGACATGCAGGCGTTGGGGAGTCAGGTGCTCGATCATCCACAGGCCGACCCTGGCCGTAACCTGCGGGAACATAGCGGCCAGCAAAAAGACAGACAGCGCACCCAAAAAGATGCCCGTGCCATAAACTGCAACTTGCTGAATATTGCCAACGAACCCGGATGACCCGGTCAGTTTTCCCAGTTCGGATAGATTCACGAATACAAAGGCCAGCATCACCACACCATCGAAGATGCGCTCTACAATGATGGTTGCCAGTGAGGCGGAAACGGGTACGCCCTCTCTGCGTTTGAGAATGACTGCCCGCAGCACTTCTCCCGCTCGCGCCGGATAGATATTATTCCCCATATAACCAATCGTCGTAATAGGGAACATGGTGCTGGTGGGGATCTTCTTGATCGGGCCAAGCAGGTAATGCCAGCGCCAGGCTCGCACCCAGACGCCGATGAAATACACAAAAATACCTGGCAAAAGCCAGATATAGTTCGCTTTTTGAACCGCACTCCAAAAGTCACCCAATTTTAGCCCGCCAAGCGCGAGCCATAAAAACGCGACGCTGATGAGCACCCCTAACCAGAATTGCCATTTCTTCATTTGCATAGTGCGTGATTGTACCAAATCTGCCATTGGCGGTTACTTGCAAAGCCTTGTCAACAGCGCCGCCCTGCGGCTCGGCTATAATTCCCGCCCTGAAAGGAACGTGCATGAAAAAATATTTTCCCACCATTCGAGATTACATCTTAATTATTGTATCCAGTCTTCTTCAGGCGGTCAGTTTGCGCTTATTCTTTATCCCTGCCAACCTGGCGTCGGGCGGGGTGAGCGGTATTTCGCAGTTGATCAATCATTACACTGGCTGGCCCATCGGTTTAATGGTCTTAATTGGCAATATTCCGCTTTTCCTCCTTGGCTGGCGCTTCCTTGGCGGATTCAAGTTTGCCATGCGCACGGCAGTTGCCATTGTTACCTATTCTCTATTAACTGATCTGCTTATGAAGATCCCGGCCTTCGTCTCTTATTCACAGATTCTTATCGACGATCTGTACGGCGATATTTTCTTGAATTCATTATATGGCGCCATTGTCAGTGGTGTGGGGTACGGATTGGTCTATCGCGCACGCGGCACCAGCGGCGGCTCAGACATCCTTGCGCGTATTCTCAATAACTGGCGCGGGATTTCAATGACCCAAAGTTATCTGATGGTGGATGCAGCGGTGATCCTTTCCGCTGGGTATGTCTTTGGATGGAAAGCCGCCCTGTATGCAATGATCACACTCTATGTCAGCGGCCTGGTGGCAGAGACGGTGCTCGAAGGCGGCGGCACCGTGCGCACAGCCATGATCGTGACCGCCAGACCGGATGAAATCACCAATCGGGTAATGGAGGAACTTGAGCGTGGAGTCACGTATCTCGAAGGCCGCGGCGGTTATACAGGCAGTTCTCGCCCTGTGTTGTACTGTGTCGTCAACCGCGCAGAAATTGCCACATTGAAGGCCATTGTCCACGAAAGTGACCCAGAAGCCTTCATGGTCATTGGCGTTGCACATGAGGCGTTGGGTGAGGGGTTCAAGCCGCTCAAGGGCAGATAAAATTAAAGCGTGTCCCAAAGCGGGCGGAGGTCAACTTCGCCCGCTTTTTGTCTCTCATTTTCTGATTCATAAAATTAACCCAACCTGGGCGAATTTCGGTTTGAAATGAATAAAATTAAGTTATTAGGCAATTTGCCAGTAATTAGTTTTGTCTTTTTAAAAAGTGACAAAACAATATTGAATTGGAAGGTAATTCATGCTAAACCATTTAAATAGTACTGTGCTGGACGAACTCGACAAAGCCCTGCTCCGCGAACTACAGACTGATGGACGCCTGACCAATGTGGAATTGGCGCGCCGCATCAGCCTTTCGCCGCCTGCCACGCTGACCCGGCTCAAGCGGCTTGAGAAAGACGGCTACATCCGAAACTATGCTGCCATCATTGACCGCGAAAAAGCCGGGTATGACCTGTTGTGCTTCATTCATATCGGGATGCAGACGCATCAATTCGAACAGGTCGAAAATTTTCGCAAGCTGGTGCAGGATATGCCCGAAGTGCTCGAATGTCACCACATCACTGGTGAGTACGATTACCTGCTCAAGGTGGTCTTCCGCAGCCGGAAGGAACTGGAGCGGTTTGCCGTGAACCGCCTCACGCCCATCCCCGGCGTATCGCGCATTCACACGAGCCTCGTGTTTACCGAAGTCAAATCTACAACCGCATTACCGCTGGAGTAACATCGAACCTGAAAAGACCTGACAGGTTTGATGAAAATTCCTCCGATCATCAAACGTCGCAATAAAACCTGTCAGGTCTCATTATTTCATCGGAGGAATCAATGACTGAAGCACGCAAGAAAATGACATTGCCAGGGCTGTATCAAAAAGTGGCGGACAAACAGCCCATCACCTGGCTCACCTGTTACGACTACCCAACCGCATACATGCAAGATCAAGCAGGCGTGGACATGATCCTCGT
>DAOQPR010000408.1:0-2865 GCA_035333265.1 Anaerolineales bacterium | reverse complement strand
AGATTTGATCCTGCTTGCGCTTGCAGATGTTCGTGGGACTCGTGCCAGTGACCTCACGATCGAGGTTTGGAACTCTTATCTGGATATTGCTCGTATCCTGCTTGAGAATTACTGGGAGCGTCCTGAAGAGGTTATCATGCCGCCGCGCCTGCTGGATGGGAATGACTTGATGAAGGAATTGAGCCTTTCTCCCGGCCCACAGATCGGCGAATTGCTCGAGGCCATCCGTGAAAATCAAGCCGCTGGTAAAATCGAGACCAAAGAGCAAGCGCTGGCTTTCGCTCGTGAAGAGTTGTCAAATCTTTAGAGGTGTGTCATGAACTACGTTTTCTTTGACCTTGAGTCTCAAAATCTGTTCGATGAAGTGGGTGGTCGCGAGAATGCTGACAAGTTAAAAGTGGCATGCGGGGTGACCTATTCGACGGCAAAAAATGAATTCGCCATATATTGGGAAAAAGACGTGCCTGCCTTGGTCGAGGAATTAAAGTCTGCGACCAAGGTCATTGGATTTAACCTGGTTGGGTTTGATTATAGAGTCTTGCAGCCATATTCCCCTCAGACCCGTTTCGCATCCATCCCGACCCTGGATCTGCTTCTCGACTTTCAGAAGAATCTTGGTTTTCGGGTCAGCCTTGATAATATTGCCAGCGCCAGCCTCGGAACCACAAAGACCGCTGATGGAGTCCAGTCTGTGCAATGGTTCAGAAACGGAGAATTGGACAAGGTCGCCGAATACTGTAAAGCCGACGTGGATATTACCCGTCAGGTGTTCGAGTTCGGGCGCGATAATGGGTTTATCTTTTACAAATCCAGATTGGGTAGCAAACTAAAAGCACCGGTTAAATGGAAGTAGGGAATTAAAGATGGAAACTTTCGATGTGGGAGATTTTTCTCTTGCTTATGAGCGCCGGGGAAGGGGAGCGCCCCTGGTTTTGATTCATGGCTACCCCTTGGATCATTCCATCTGGAATGAAGTAACCCATCTGCTTGAAGACGATTTTGACCTGATTCTGCCGGATGTACGTGGCTTTGGCGCCTCCTCAACAGCAGGGGATGTGTATACTGTCTTGGATATGGCTCGTGACATCGTTGAATTGCTGGATCACCTAAAGATTGAAAAATCTGCTTTTGCCGGTCATTCCATGGGCGGATACATCGCATTGGCCCTGGCAAAGCACTTTCCCAGCCGTGTAAGCGGATTGGCGCTGGTCGCTTCGCAAACCCTGGCGGATACTCCTGAGCGCAAGGATGGCCGGTATAAGACTGCGAAAGAAGTCCGGGAGAAAGGTGTTGGTGTCGTTGCAGAAGCAATGACCGATAAACTCTCTTCAATCCAAACAGTGAGAGATTTTGTTCGCCCGCTGATAGAAAGACAAAGCATTGCTGGAATCGCCGGCGCGCTGCATGCCATCGCCGAGCGCGAAGATACTACTTCATTATTCTCGTCATTGCGCCTGCCCTTGGTGCTGCTTCACGGGGATGCGGATGCTCTGATCCCCATTGATCGAGCTCGTGAACTCAAATCCTTGCTGCCCTATTCTCATCTGGTAGAGATTCAGGGCGGGGGGCATATGCCAATGCTGGAAGCGTCACAAGTTACTGCAGAGGCGCTGAAATATTTGAAATAGGATGGAAAATGCCCCACACTCTCACTGTGTAGGGCATTTTCAGAAGGAGAATCAACCACCGGCTAAGAAAGAAGCGGGGCTGTATTACCAAGTTTGGTTTTCTTTTGATTTGGCGCAATGTGAATAGTCCCATTCCATCGAACCATTTTTCGGATATGCGCGACCAGTACGCCGCTCGGAACGGGCTTTACTAAAAAGTCATCGGCGCCTGCATCCAGGATGCTTGCTACCATGCGCGGATCGTTGATCGCGGAAAGGATCAGGATCGGAGTGTTGCTGAAATTACGAATTGCCTTGCAGACCTGCCAACCGTCCATTTCGGGCATCATGAGATCAAGCAGTACTACGTTGGGGGATGACTCCTGCACCATACGAACGCCGTCTGCGCCGTTGTTGGTCGTCATCACTTCGAATCCATGAGTCTTAAGAAGCATGCTCATGAGATCAGTGATTGCCATGTCGTCATCAATTACAAGAACTTTAGTAGTCATTATGATTTCCTGAATTTATTATCACCTAGTTACTCTTGTTTTTACTTTGCAATGAGTTTACAGATTGAATATGATTCATGTGATATTCGTCAGTTGTCAATTCATCCTTTTTTGGTAGAATTTTCAGGATGTTCGTGAAAATAATTACATATATGTTCTGGAGGACAAGATGCCTAAATGGGTTTACCTTTATAACGAAGTAAAAGAAGTTGAAAAACTTGCCGGTGGTTCGTGGGATGGTGTTAAAGCCATCGTTGGAGGTAAGGGCGCAGGCTTGATGGATATGACTCGCGCGGGCGTGCCCGTGCCGCCCTTCTTTACTGTCACCACAGAAGCGTGCAATGCTTATCAAAAAGCTGGTACGTTCCCGATTGGAATGTGGGATCAGGAACTGAAGGCTATGAAAGAGATCGAAAAAAAGACAGGCAAAAAATTTGGCGACGCCAAAAAACCTTTATTGGTTTCCTGCCGTTCCGGTGCGAAATTTTCCATGCCCGGCATGATGAATACCATCCTCAATATCGGCCTGACTGATAAAGTGGCGGTCGGTATGATCGAAGCGACAGGAAATGATCGTTTTGTTTGGGACTCATATCGCCGCGTAGTTGAAATGTTCGGTACCGTAGTGATGGATATCGAGGACGAAGTGTTTGAACATCCTTTGGCCGGGTACAAAGCAGCCAAGGGATATAAACTCGATATTGAGATGAGGGCGGAAGATTGGAAGGAAGTTGTGGAACTTTACA
>DAOQPR010000407.1:0-2876 GCA_035333265.1 Anaerolineales bacterium | reverse complement strand
AAGATAGCCCTTCGGCTTGCAGGAGGCGTTCGGTTACATATTCGATTATGGTTCCCTGTGATACACCGATCTCAACACCTTTGAGCCCCTGTGCATCCTGGATGCCACTTTGGCTCGAAGCTAAAATGAAGAAGTGACCATACCCAGCACTTGGCCGTAGCGCGTACCGTACCACCTGGGTTTTGATCGCATCTTTATTGAAGAGCATGACGGATAGAGTTTCATTGATTGTGCCGTCCACTTCACCGGCTGCCAGTAGTTGGTCACGCTCTGGCGCTGAGGCAACAGGAATGAGTTCCACTGCCAGGCCGTGTTTTGTAAAGAGCCCTTCCTTTTCTGCAACATACATGGGAAGGGCGTCGATAATGGGAAGGACGGCTATTTTAAGGGAGCCGATGTTTTCAATCGTCACCTCACTTGGGCTGTCTTCACTTTCTGTGGGTGTTGTTGCAGTTGGCGAGCATGCAGCCAGGACAAGGCTCATGATAAGTATGAGAAAAAGCAGGAAACGTGTAATGCGCATGGAATGGATTCTCCTTTATTTGTTTGATAATGGTTGTATTGCCATAATTACGCTTCTGTAAAGGGTAATTTTTTTTCGGGCACACCAATGGATCGGGCAAGAAAAAGCCTTAAAGCAGGAAGTGTCTCATCCAACGATGGGCTGCCGGTATAGATCCAGTTCGTTACTACTTCATTGAGTACCCCAACCCATGCCCGGGCGGCAAGATCTGTATTCAGTGGGGGAATGCTGCCTTCTACTACAGCAGATTCAAGTCTGGTTTGAACAAGACGGGTGAGACGGTCATTGATGGCGCGGCGACGTTCTTCAAAAACAGCGCCCAATCCCACAGCTTGCACGAGTGCGATCTTCGCCAATCCACGGTACTGGTTGAACAGGCCAAGGCTTACACGCAGGGCGGCGTCCATTTGTTGCAAACCATGGCTTTCGCTTTGCATGGCTTCGCTGAGTTTGTTCTCAAGCAGGTCTGCAAAGGTATCGCTTAAAGCAATAAAAATGTCCTGCTTGCTGGGGAAATAGAAATAGAATGCGCCCTTTGAGGTTTGTGCTTCGCTGACGATGTCATCCACTTTCGCGTCATGATACCCCTTGGTGGCAAATACCTTTACGGCTGCTTCGAGGATACGAGTACGGGTTTCCTGGGTGGATTCTGTGTGGTTTTCGCTCATAATCTATAGACTGACCAGTCAGTTTGTTAGGAGCGAAGGATAGCACGGGCAAAAATGACAGGCAAGATGACAAATCTCACCATTGCAGATGTGAATCCTCCCTAAAAAAATCCACGAAGGTCACGAGTTTTTACGAAGATTAAGAACTTCGTGGTAATTCGTGTCCTTCGTGGACTGTAGATAATTGTGGGAATTCGTCTATTCTTGGGCGAAGGTATCGATAAGCAATTTGAAATTACCGCCAACCGGGTAAAGGATGGGGCAGGTGCAACCACGCTTCTTATATTCTTCGACTTTGGCCTTCGCTTCAGACGGAGTGCCCGAAGCTGTGATCTTATGAACCAGTTCGTCAGGTACAAGGTCTTTTGCTTTCAATACTTGTTCCTTGGTGGCGGGCCAGCCCAGAATGGATTGGATCTCATGCACCACATCGTCTGAAACATTGGATGCCTTGGCAATATGTGGCTGCTGGGCAATGTACTGACAAAGCAGCATTTTGCTGTAGTCGATGGCTTTTTCATGGCTTTCGTCCACCGAGCAGACAATCAACTGCGGGCGGTCAAAGTCTTCCAGCTTGCGGCCGGATTTTTTCAAGCCATTATGTAGCAATTCCATCGCATTGTCATTATATTCGGGGGCAACACAATAGTTTAGAACAGCACCATCGGCAATTTCACCGGTCAATTCCATCATCTTATCACCGGTCGCGCCGATCATGATCGGTATATTGCGCGGTTCACGCCGACCATAAACCACATCCAGTTCAATGCCTTTTACGTGAATGAACTCACCGTCGAAACTCACACGCTCCATATTGAGCAGTTTCTTCATCACAATAACTGTCTCTTTCATGGCCGTCAGCGGTTTCTTGCGGTCGATGCCAACGTTCGCAGCAAGCGGGTCCCACCAGGCGCCAAGACCACAAATCACACGGTTGGGAGCAAGATCATCAAGGGTGAGGAAGGTTGCGGCCAGCAGACCAATGTTTCGCGTCCAGTTATTGATGACGCCCGAGCCAACTTTGATCTTATTGGTCACAGCGGCATATCCAGCCATTGGAACGATTGCATCACGTACCAGCCGGCTTTCTGCCTGCCATACTGCTTCAAACCCTTTTTCTTCGGCATACTTTGCGTAATCGAGCCCATCGCGTAGATCATGCGAGTCCTGCAGATACAGTGCAACACGTTGCTTGGTCATGGCATTCTCCTTGAATATGAAATGAAAGATATAGTTGTCTTCATTGTTTTCAAGAACTTCTAAGTTGTTGTCAGACAATTAATAAAAATTTTGCCACAGGTTTCGCAAATTTCATAGGGTTTGCGAAAAACTGTGGCAAGGCATGTCTATACTTTTGATGCTTCCATTTTTCGGATGACCTCCAGATCCTCAGGGTCGTCCAAGTCCAACCCAAGAGATGGCAAGTCTACAATCTCCAGCCTGGCGCCAGATTGGATCGCCCGCTCGCAATGTCGTTGAAACGACCCTTCTCCAAACTCATAATCAATCTGACCTGCGGGAACCATCAGGAGCGCATTTGTTCCTTTATGATGTCGGTCTGGCGCAATGACCACAACAGGCGGTTTCGTAGCACGGTCGATTAGAGCTAAAACATCATCCGGGTTTAATAACGGCAGGTCTACTGGCAGGACCAACACACCCTGAGTCGCATGTACCTGAGCAAC
>DAOQPR010000406.1:0-2905 GCA_035333265.1 Anaerolineales bacterium | reverse complement strand
GAAGATGCCGGGCCAGAACTGGCTTTCTCGTGCAAATAGATTTTTTAACAGACGGGCCGGGACGCTGGTTTCCATAGCTGTTGAGAGGATCAGGCCATCAAACTGGTTTTGCCATTCACGGACGGCGTCGCGTGATTTTTCCAACCCGCATTGGTTGGCTACATTTCCAGGGGATAGGCCCCCATCAGGGCAGGAACTTGCATCCACTGCACCCTGAAGAATGAGGTTGGCGGCAAGATAGGTGTAGGGAATATCGCTGCTGAGTTGCTGGCTTTCAGTGGGCGTGCTTAACCACTCAGGTGCGCCGCCTACAGGGGGGAAGGCGCCCCAGGTCTCTGCACAGGTGGCAGAAGCGCCTCCCTGCCATTGTGAGGAAAGCACATCAACATACCAATAAAGTTGATCCGGGTCACCTTCATCCACTTGTTTGACACGCACTCTTGCATCGTACACGAGACTGCTGTCTCCATAAGACGAATAAGCCCAAAACTGAACATCGACACCTTCGTCCCCGGTTTCAGGGATGTGGAATTTACACGTATCGGTTTGGTCGCAGGAGAAATCTGCACCGCCATATGTCCCCTCGATGCGTGTAATGGTTTCATTGGGCAGGGGTTCCTGTCCTTTAAATACCAAGGTAGGTTTGGTTTCACAAATATTCGTGGAGGTACTAAAAACGGGTTCGCAGTCTTCCAATGAGATCCATGCGCTGGCAGCGGGCAACTGCATGGAAATCTCTTTTTCCTTTGGTTCGCTGCCAATTAGAACGGCATAGTAGCCTTCGCAATTACTTACATTACTGAGCTGACAGGGGGGCTGGGTGATCCAGTTGTTGTAGATAATGGTGCCGCAATCCCGATAGACTTCCCCCGGGAGTGGCATCCCGTCATGGTCAACGGTGAGAGTACAAATAAGCTTCTTATCCTGCCAGGTGAGCAGGTTCCATTCGTAGGAGATATATTCAACAACGATGATGGAAAAACGGTCGGGGCCAGGAGGAGGATTGGTCTCGGCAGCAGGCGCGAGGTCTGAGGTGGAGGCGTTCGCAGCGCCAGAATTGAAAGCCATGTTCAAAATGGCGATCAAGAGAAGGAGGAGATGAGTCTTCCAGTGGCGTTTCTGCATCTTAATTAACCAGAGTCCGTCTGATTATACCCGGCAGGGCGAAAATAGACGGACTCTGGAAGCTTACAGATTTATTTCGTTTCAGTTTTTTCGAGCGATTCGAGGGTTTCCAGGTCTCTTTGAAGGTTTTTATTGCGGATATACATACTCAGAACATAGAGGCCCATGGTCAAAAAAGACACCACGTAGCCTGCAATCATGTAATTATCGGTGTTGGGTACAGATTCCATCGTTTATTCTCCAATTACATTGAAACTTTGAGTTTGAGCTCTTCGACCTTTTCCTGCAACCCGCTCATGCGAACGCGATGCCAAATGAGGTCAATGAAGATGATGGTGAATGCGCCAAGCGCTACAAACATGGCAATGAGCATTCCATTGGTCATGTCAAAACCGCCCTGGGCCGCCGCGCTTTGATTGCCAACCACCACCGGGTGAATGGTGCGGAAAAGGCGAATGACCATAAACGTAATCGGTGCGCTGATACCGCCCAGGAGGGTATACACAGCGCCAAAGCGAGCTCGTTTTTCGGGGTCTTCGATTCCGGCGCGCAACATGAAGTAGGCGATGTATATAAGCTCGGTCACCGCAGCGGTGGTAAGGCGCGGGTCCCAGGTCCACCAGGTATTCCAGGCGGGGCGCGCCCAAATGGAACCAAGCACAATGGTGATGAAGAAGAACATGGTGCTGACTTCCACCGCAGCTACTTCAAAGCGGTCCCATTTCATATCCTTGTTGATAAGATAGACAATGCCTGATATTGCGGCGACAATAAAGCCAATCAGGCCTACCCAGGCAGTTCCGACATGAAAGTAGAACACACGCTGAACATTGCCCATCACGGCTTCTGTTGGGGCAACCACCAGGGCAAAATACGCGGAGACACCAAGCGCGATAATGGATAAGATATCGAGAATGGTGAGTGCAATAGGTTTGGATTGCATAGGGAGAACTCCTTTATGAATGTTTCGACTTGCTCAACACAAGTTTACGATTTCAGACTTGCAATTGAAGATTAGACCCGAAATAATGAAGTGTGGGCTGAAAATATTGCAAGTAGGAAGATAGATTTTAAAGAATTCGACGCAACGCCTCAAACGCCGCCGGAAGCTGGGCTCTGCCCATCAGCCTTATCTTCGCTGTTACTCTTCGACCACAAAATCGAAGATCATGAACGAGACAGCCAGAAAGATAACGTCATATACGATCAATAAGTTGAGCGGCGTCAAAATTTCCTCAAAGGCCAACCCGGCTATGATGCCGCCGCTGGCTTTGACAGATGCCAGCAACACAGGAACCGCCACTGGAAAGAGCAAAATTGGAAGCAGGACATCCCGCGTGCGGGTCTGCACGGACATGGTGGAGAGCAACGTGCCAACTGAGATATAGCCAATGGAACCCAGTAAGAGCACACCTATAAATTCCAATTGAAAGATGCGGGTCTCATTGTAGAGCAAGGCATACAATGGAATGACAATGGCTTCCACGATCAGCATGAAGGCCAGGTTGCTGATGGCTTTGCCAAAAAATATCGCAGAGCGATCTACCGGCGCCAGCAGAAGGCCATCCATACAGCCGCGGTCTTTTTCCACGGCCATGGAACGATTAAGACCAAGCGTGCCGGCGAAGGCGAAGGTCGTCCACAACACTCCGGCGGTGACCGAGCGGCGGACTTCCACATCCAATTCGAGGGCGAAGTTGAAGATCAGAATGACCAGCATGGAGAAGACCAGCATGGCCGAAAGCAATTCACGCGAGCGAAGTTCGGCGGCCAGGTCTTT
>DAOQPR010000405.1:0-2910 GCA_035333265.1 Anaerolineales bacterium | reverse complement strand
TGGAATAAATTCGATGGTTGGAATCAGGCTCGGCGTAGAAAGAGGCGCGGCAGAGTCGGTAGGGACGAAAAATGTTTCGGCGGTGGGAGAGGCGATGAGAGGCAGATTCAGAATCGGTGTGGGTGTTTCCACGGGTTCATTGGCAACAACGATGAGTGAATAGCCGATGAGCAGGCACAAACCCAGAAAACCAATGATCAAACCAATAAGAAGTGTTGTTTCAATAAAGTTAAGTTTGCGCATGTGCTGTTAATAAAGTTGTAGGTCACGCTTGGTCTCGACACCGCACTTGCGTTCGATGCAAGTGTACGTCCCGCGACAAACACGCGGGACTACTCGACCACCGGAGCGTGACCTACTTGGTTACTTCAAAATGATGCGGTTCCAATCCATCAGCGGTTTGAGGTTTTCCACTGGCACTTTGCCTTCGGGAGCGTAGCCGACGAAGGAGCGGTTGTAGTTATCTTCGGCGCCGTCGTCGAGATTCCAGCGCAGGCTGTTGCGGAAAACGCCCAGGCAGGAGGTTCCGGCGAAGTCATCGGGCAGGGAGGTTTCAAAGGTGTAGACGTAGGTGCCGTCGGCGGTGTCTACCACTTCGATGGTGGTCGCTTCGTGGATCCAGCGCAGCCATTGGGTTTGGGTGGATTTCTTTTTCTCCGCGTCGACCGTGGTGCGGGTGCGGGTGAAGCCGCCGCCTTTGTATTCCCAGGGGATGGGTGCAGGCGGGGCGTTCTTGCCGCCTTTGGGTTGTTGACGCTTACCCATAAACTCAGCAGGCACCAAACCGACACCGTTCGAGTCTTGTGTCGGCTTCGGAACCTGCCAAACACTTGGCTCGCTGTTGACATACCGCAGCCAGAAGATACTGGCGCCCTGGGTGTAATGTTCGGCACCGGTTGGTTTGATGAAGTAACAACCCGGCGTTTTTTCTGCCGCGAGTTTGACATAACGTGCAGCATTATCCGTCAGCCCGCCGGGAGGCAGGTGACCCCGAATGTGTTGGGAATGTTCAGCAGTTTCATTACAGACCGCGCGTGTAACGATGATCTCCTGCGATCGGCCATGTTCGGGCCGCCACATACCGGTGTTATCGGTCGCCCATTTGCTGAAGAGTGGATACAAAGGATCGGCAAAGCGGATCTTATCCTCTTCTGGTGTGAAAGTTTCCCAACCCACTGCGGTGACTTGATTGACCCGCAGCGACGTGAGCATAACGATCCACTTCCAGGCCCAGGCTGGCAGTTGAGATTTCATCGCCTCCAACTTGGCCAGGGCCTGGTCGGTCGTCATGGACATTAACTCATATTTGGTCTCTTCCTCCACCAGGGCGGCCAGCCCGGCGCGCTTGGTCTTGGGTCCGTTGGCTTTGACGCCTTGCATATGCATGGCGACTTTGTCTTTCCATGTTTTGTCAGCTGTCTTGGCCAGCGCAGGCTTGTTCACATCTGCGCCTTCATATTGAGCGATTTTCTCGGCACATTTGGCCGCCACATCTGCATCACTAAGAGTGGTCTGGGCCTTCTTTACCTCATCCACACGCATCCGCACCAGTAGATCCTTCGGGTCAGCCCATGAACCGTGCGCTGATTTGTATCTCATCCCTGAAAAATGGATGATCATATATTGCAGCCAGGTCGGGAAGCGTTTCGGCTCCTTCTCAAAGCGTCCACGGATTTCGGCCAGCAGTTGATATTGGTCTTTTCCATCAAGCGTTTTAGTATATTGCTCCACTTTCAGCCGCACAATGTCTTTGACCGTTACAGGCACCTTCGGGTCGTAATTGACCAGGAATTCTTCTTCGGTGGTTTTGTAATTCGGGTCGGCTTTGGTGAGTTTGAACCATTCCAGTTTGGGGCCTTCAAGCTTGTTATAGGTCTCCTCAAATTGGCGCAGCTTTTCCATCTCGTCCAATACCATTGGCAGCGCAGATTCGTTCTTGAGTTTGAATTCCGCCTCCACCTTGGGCCGGTTGGGGTGCTCCGGCAGCATCCCATCAAGCTGGCGCTGGAGATAGCGGATGCGGTCACGCAAAAAGCCGAGCTGGGTCTTGAACGATTCCATGCGCATCTGGATGAAACTCCGCTCGCCGCGCACATCCTTGGGCCAGGAAGCGATGAACAGGTCATGATTCTTTTGAATAAGCGCCAACGCCTCCGGCTCAATTGGGTTGTACTTGACAAAAAAGCCCTTGACGTCCTTCGTCATGAAGTACGACTTCAAACTGGTATATTTCTTTAATTCGGTGGCACGCGCCAGGTCCATGCCGTCTTCGTATTCCTTCACATCGGCGGCAAGGGTGGAAATGTCCTTGTTCTTATATTCCGCCCAAAGGTCGGCTTCCTTGTAAAAAACGAGAAAGTCGCGCAATTTTTGCAGGCGCATCGGGTAGATATCTTTTAACAACTGCGGGTTTTGCCATTGAAAGTTATAGGCTGCGGCCATAATTATCTCCTCGTGCCAGATATAAATACTCTCTCCATTGTAGCCAATTTATTCGATTTTTCAACAGGGGATTAAACAAAAAGCTCCTGTTGATTTTCAAAAACAGGAGCTTTTCTTTTGTACACGGATTTCACAGAAACCACGGAGAAAAACCTTTACTTTCCGTGAAATCCGTTCGGTCCGTGTACTTACAAAATTACGTTCGTTGGGCGATGGGCTTCAAATACGAATCAAGGATCTCATCCATCTCATCAAGCGACTTGCATACGAACAGCATTGGGTTAAAAGCATAGACCGTCTTCGGGATGCGTGAAATGGTTTCGACATTGAACGGCACAAGGATCACCTCACCGCCGAAGATGCCTTCAGGCTTGATACCCAGGCTCTTGTACAAGCCCAAAACGACGTTCCAACCTTCATCCGCAGAGGACATCTGTCCCTTTTGGTGAAGCGCGTTCACGCCGTCAA
>DAOQPR010000404.1:0-2920 GCA_035333265.1 Anaerolineales bacterium | reverse complement strand
TGATAAGACCGGCTGTTTCAAGCAGCACAATCAGGTCGCGTCGAACAGAGGTCTGGGAGGATTTTTCGCCCATTCTCAGGGCGGCCAGATAGGTTGTAGCCTCATCCAGGATGTGGTCGGATGCAGGCATCTCAAACGCTTTCTCGATTGGTGTGGCAGCGCGGCCCAGCGGGTCGTTTTTTGGTAATGGGGCCGATTCACCTGCCTGTAACTCGAAGAGGATCTCCAGCAGGTCTTCGGGAATGTAAGCGAATTCCTGTAATCCCTTATCGGTTTCGAAGAAGGCTTTGGCGAGCAGCCCGCGGTAGAACATATTCTCGGCGGTGGAGATGGGTTTGAGGTGCGGACGTTCGCGGTCTCTGCGGCCTGCGCCCATCTCGCGCACTTCGCCGTACTTGCGGGCAAACGCCGCCCATTCCATTTTTCCCTCTGCGTTGATCAATACGTTCAATGCGGCGCGGGTTTCAGCGGAGAGGACTTCCAGGGTTTCAGAGACCGCTTCCAGGTCCAGAAGTGAAGCGCAGAGTTCTTCGAGAGCCGCTTCGGCTTCATTGGATTCCAGTTCAAGACCCCAGAATTCGGCTACGATGCGAAGATGTCCAATATCTGTTTTTTGCAGGCTTTGATCGAGGGTCGGCATGTTCGGATTCTATCATCGCTTTCGTAGCGTTTGTGGTTTCCGGGGTTTTATAGAGAAAGGAGATAAGCCATGACTTTATTGTTTTCGATCTTGCGTGTGCTTCATATTGTAGCTGGAGTGTTTTGGGCAGGCGGTGCTCTGGTGTTGTTTTTCTTTGTTGCCCCCACCATCGGCGCAACGGGTGATTCGGGCAAGCAGTTTGTCGGGCATTTAATGGGCAAGACCCGCTTCACTGCCGCCATGACGGTTGCCGGGTTGACCACGGTGCTGGCCGGTGTGGTCCTGTATGGAATTGACTCCAGCTGGTTCCAATCTTCGTGGATGAAAACGCCAACGGGGATCGGGTTTGGCGTCGGAGCCACAGCGGGTATATTGGCATTTATCTTTGGCGCAATGCTTGGGAATGTAAATACTGCGCTGGCTATGTTGGGCGCTCAGATCCAGGGAAAGCCCACGCCGGAGCAAATTTCTGCGTTGCAGGCGCTTGTCAAGCGGCAGGCCCTGGTTGGGAAAGGGAATGCGATCTGCATCATGATCGCGATCTTCTTCATGGCCTCTGCGCGGCTCTTCGGTTAGTGTTCTTGTAAACACACAGTGGCTGGTTTATCCAGCCGCTGTGTGTTTTAACCGTGTACTACTTTTAATGCATTGGGTACAACCTCAAAACTGGCTTTCTTCAGATTACTGCCGAAACTGGTGAAGATCTCTCCATCGGCATGGATGTAAAGCGGAAGGTTCGAGGTGAGCGTCATTTTTTTGAAGCGGCCCATGCGGATCTGTTTGAAGCGCATGTGCGTGCCTTTCATGAACTCGGGCACAAGCCGGAACATGGTGGCGCGCGAGACTTTGGTCACGGCGACGTATTCCATACCGCCATCGTCGTTCTTGGAATCGGGGGAGAGCATGAACCCGCCGCCTTCGCGCGGGCCGTTGCAGAGTGTGAACATGAGCATTTGTTCTTCGAACGATTCGTTGTCGGTTTCGATCTTGATCCGGGCGGGGTTGTGATTCAAGATGATGGTCTGGATGACGGCCGTCAGGTACATCAGAAAGCCTTTGACGATGGGCAGTTTGTGCGAGCGGATGGTGACGACCGCATCGAAACCGATTCCGAGGGTGTTGTCGAAATATTCGCTGCGGCCGTTCTCGTCGGTCAGCAGACCCATGTCGATGGTGCGGATATCCCCTGCCTTTAGTGCATGGGCCAGTGCGTGCGCTGGTTTTTGGGTGATGCCGATGGAATAAGCAAAATCGTTGCCGGAACCGATGGGCACTACGCCCATCATCGGCCGCTTTTCCGGAGGAACCTGCATGAGTCCGTTCATTACTTCATGAGCTGTGCCATCGCCGCCCATGGCAATAACGAGATCGTAGCCCTCCTCTGCCGCCTGTTTTGCCAGTTCGATGGCGTGGGTGGGATAGACCGTGCCGCTCCAGGTGAGTTCGCCTTGAAATTCCTGCGCGATGGGACGCAGGTCGTTGGCGGTCTTCCAGGCACGTCCCATATCTGCCATGGGGTTAAGAATGAGTTTGACTTTTCGCGGCATGACCCTGCTCCTGAGTTGGTTTAGCTGATATAACCCCCGAACCTGCTTTTGGTTTGCAAAGCGTTCCCGTCAGCGAGAGGAGTTGAGGCGTATCGGTGACAACCGGCCGGTGACCCCCTTCGCCACGACATATTTGCCGCGGAAATGTTTTTTAGCATGGTACAGGGCTGAGTCGGCTGCGCGTAACAGGTCGCTTGGAGTTTCGGCATGAATGGGATAGACCGCGATCCCGGCGGAGAGTCCCAATTCCATGTATTCCCCTTCGGGAAATTGAAAGGAGAATTCCTTCATCAGGTCGATCACTTTTTGGGTGACGATCTCGGCGGCGGTCAGATCGGTGCCGCGCATTACCAGGGTCAATTCGTCGCCGCCGTAACGCGCTAAAAAATCGGAACTGCGCATTTTTTGTGCGAGAAAATTGAACAAAGAATACAGGAGATCATCGCCGACTTTGTGACCGAAGGTATCGTTCACTGCTTTGAAGCCGTCCATATCCATCATCACCACCGCAAAGTGGGTGCTCATGCGGCTGGCGTACTGCCATTCCTCCTGAAGGCGCTCATCCAGCGCACGGCGGTTGGGCAGGCCGGTGATGCTGTCTGTGTTCGCCATTTGATTTACACGTTTGTAGAGGTTGGCATTGTAAATGGCGACTGCGGCCTGGTCGGCCAGCAGGTTGATCAGGCGGAGTTCGGAACGGGTGAAGTGTCCCTTCACGCTGCGTGACAGATTC
>DAOQPR010000403.1:0-2920 GCA_035333265.1 Anaerolineales bacterium | reverse complement strand
CGGAGGGCTTTGGGTTGGCGATCTTTATTCGTTAGCGATGATCGTCTGATGAAATATGGAAACGGAAATAATCGTTGTGTTGACTATTTTATAAGCCTCTTCAAAGTCTCCATCACCCGTGATAAAAAAGTCGGCATTATTTGATAAGGCGCAAGCCAGAAACTTTGCATCCTTTTGGTCGCGGGGGAAATCCAATTCGTTGTTTACAGAGACAAGGCAAGTGTCGCGATCGAGCAGGGTTTCCCACTTTTGCAAAGTGTCGGCAGGAAAAGAAAATTTTTTACGGCGCAACACTTCCTTGTATTCCTCCATAATTTCAGCGGAGACAAGCCACTGCCAGTCGGGACGGGCGATCAACCATAAAATGACGGCTTCGGGTTTTCTGTCGCGCCAGGCCGCCGAAACCAGCACATTGGTATCTACAAGGACTTTCATTTTTTCTTTTCTGCCCGGTATGCGGCGATCTCGGCGGCAATATCTTCATCGGTAACGGATTGCGCCTGTGGCAGCGACTGCGTTTCCCTGAACAACGCCTCCCATTCGCGGATGCGCGCCAGTATCGCGCCGTTTTCAGGCTGGGATTCGACCAATAAAATGACCTCCGCCTGTGTGCCAGGCGTCAGAATTGGATCGCTAATTTCAATTCGCCCATCTGAACGAACGGTTACTTTTGTGCGATAAGCGGTAATCATCTCGGGCTCCTTTGACGATGGGGAGTATATCACTGATAACCATCCACAAATGGGGATCACGAATCCTCAAATACGAACAGACGTCCATTCGTTTATTCGTGGTCGAAATTCGAGGATGGTTTTCTCTCGCCCGCGCCGAGGGTATGGTGGTGGATGTGGTCAAACAACGCGAGTATGTCGATGAGGAAAATTAAATCTACGATGATTTCTATTACCCCGTGATCCGCTTCACAGCGGAGGATGGCTGCACGCGCACGGTGGAAGTCAGCGAAAAGGAAGCACGTCACCGTATTACGAACCCGGCGACGAGGTCACGGTCTTGTATGACCGGGAACATCCGCTGGATGCGAGCATCAAATCGTTTGGGACGGTCATAGCCCCGTGGATATTGCCGCTCATCACAGGTCTGCTTGGGGTGGTGTTCGGAGGGTTTGTATATTTGTTTCAGCGATTTTTGTTTGGGGAAATGAATACCTGAACTACAGAAACTAAATCCTCAAGCGATACCCCACCCCCGGCTCGGTGTGAATATAGGTCGGGCGGGCCGGGTCAGGTTCGATCTTGCCGCGCAGGTTGCTGATGTTGACGCGCAAAATATGCATATCATTGTAGCCTTCGCCCCAAACCTGCTTCAACAACTGGCGGTGTGTAATCACCTTTCCCGCATGGGTGACAAGCGCCTTCAACAGGTCGTATTCGGTGGGGGTTAGTTGGACTTCCTGCTCATTGACCGTGACCAGGCGGCGGGCAAAATCCACCGACAAGCCGCCAGATTGAAAAACCGGCTCATTCGCCGCCGACGATTGTTTGCGCAACGCGACTCTCATCCGCGCCAGAAGCTCGCCCGTGCCAAACGGCTTGGTCAGGTAATCGTCGGCTCCGGCATCCAGGGCGGCGATCTTATCCTGCTCGGCTTCGCGCACCGAGAGAATGATGATCGGCGTCTGACTCCACTCGCGCAGGCGGCGCGTCACTTCGATGCCGTCAATATCCGGCAGGCCGAGATCAAGGATGATGATATCGGGCCTATGGCTCAGCACAGCGTTGACCGCCTCCAGCCCATTGGCCGCTTCGAAGACGGTCAACCCCTGGGCGCTGAGGGCCGCCCGCAAATAACGCCGAATCGGCGCTTCATCATCCACAACGAGAACACGCTGGTTTGCAAGAGTCATGTTTCCAATGGTAATTCAATTTCGAGAATCGTTCCGCCGCCGCTGCGGTTAATTGCGCGGATGCTTCCGCCATGCGTTTCCACAATGCCTTTGCTGATGGAAAGCCCAAGCCCGGTGCCGCTAACACTCTCCGGCCGTTGAACTCGGTAGAATTTGTCGAAGACGCGCGAAAGGTCTTCGGAGGGGATGCCAACCCCCCGGTCCAGGATGGTGAGGCGGGCTTTTGAATCATCCGCAGCAGCCAGGACTTCGATCAACGATCCTTCCGGTGAATACTTAATTGCATTTTCCAACAGGTTGACGAGCACCTGCACCATCAGCGTGAAATCCATCGGCACCAGCGGGAAGTTCGCAGGCACATTCACTTTGATCTGATTCTTCTCTGCGCGTTTGCCGAGTTGTTCGATGGCTGTGCCGATCAGGTCCTGCACATCGCCGGGCTCGTTATGCAGTTTGATCGCGCCGCTTTCGATGCGGGTCATGTTGAGCAGGTTGCCCACCAGGCGGTTAAGCCGTTCCGCTTCGCCGCGCGCGTTTTCGATCAACGCACTGCGGGTGCTATCTTCCAGACCGACGAAATTTTCATCCAGGGCGGTCAGTGCGCCGGTGATGGCCACCAATGGTGTGCGAAGGTCATGCGAAATGGAATTCAACAACGCATTCTGTAATTTCTCCGCCGATTGCAGTAAAGCGATCTGCCGGTTTTGTTCTTCGAGCAATGCGCGTTCGATCGCCTGCGCGCCCTGATTGGCAAACGACTCCATCAAACGCCGTTGAGCGGGTGTCAGGTCAAGGCCGGCAGTGTCCGGTTTGCCTACACCGATCACACCCACAACTCCCTTCGACGTCTTGAGTGGCAGGTATCGCAGCAGCGCGGCGGGCAGGGTTTTTGTATTGCGCCCGGCTGGTTCGGCATGACGGTAAACCCAATCGGCCACGGCCAGCTCCTCTTCATCGAGCGAAAGTCCCTCGCTGATGATATTCGTCGCAAGCCGCGCACCTTCCGGCAGGAGAATGGCGATGGTTCTTCCAAAGGTCTGCTCCAAATGTTTATGA
>DAOQPR010000402.1:0-2922 GCA_035333265.1 Anaerolineales bacterium | reverse complement strand
GGATGTGTTCCTCGCCCTGTTTGGCAGTCACCTTTGACACACGTCCATTTTCGAAGGTAAGTGTGAAGGCATCGATCATGTTGCCGGAGAGAATCAGCGGCATGCTGGAGGAGACATAGCCTTCCGCTTTTTCGCGATGCGGCATGCAGAAGACTTCTTCGGTGGGGAGGTTGGGGATGAACTCAATGCCGCCGACGGTGGTGGAAGAAGCGCCGATCCAAATGTGATTTTCCGGCAGTCCGAGGGTCAGGTCGGTGCCGGGGGCTTTGTAATGCAATGCGGTGTACTTTTTTCCGTTGAGATAATCGCAATTGCGATGAAGTTTTTCCGCGTGATTGCGCCATGCTTTCACGGGGTCATCCGCATTCACGCGGCAGGCATCAAAGATCGCTTCCCATAATTTTTCCTGCGCCTGTTCGACGGGAAGTTCGGGAAAGACTTTCCTTGCCCAGGCAGGTGTGGCAGTGGAAACAACGCACCAATTCTGGGTGTTGTTCTCTATATACTTGTAGGTCGGCTCATATTTTTGCGAGGCGGCTTTCCGATATTTTCCGATTAGAGCAGGGTCGACGCCTTCAAGTAGATTGGGATCAGCGGAATGGAAACTCAACGTGGCATCCCCGCGTTCGCCATATTCATGTTCTCGGGCGATTGACCAATTAGGGACTTCAGTCAGAAACTCGGGATTGGAGTGATCGAAACGAATGCGGTGAAGTTTTTCGTCGTTCCAGCGTACATCCACAAATGGGGCGCCGAGTTGATAGGCTTTTTTAGCGATCAGGCGCACAAGTTCTGCATCTGGCAGCCCGGCACCAATGGAGAGGCGTTGATGTTTATGTAGATTTAGCCCAATGTTGACGATGATATCGGCATATTTTTCGAGAGATGTTTGAAAGGTCTCGTTCATGGCGGCTCCAGGTTGGGGGATTGAATGGATTTTTACCACAGATGACCCTGGATGAACACAGTCTGGAGCAGGGAAACAAAAACTCCCCGCCTCATGACGGGGAGTTGGCCTGATTCTGTTACAGGGAGATTGCCCATTCACCCGAGCGCATCACCGGCTCGCGTTTGCCGTCTTTGGTGATGCCGTCAATGTCCATTTGCGGCGAACCGATCATGAAGTCGACATGGTTGAGGCTGACGTTGCCTCCAGCGGCGATGAATTCGTCGTCGTTCAACTCAGTTCCTCCGGCGAGGGTGAAGCGGTAGGCGCGTCCAATGGCAATATGGCAGGAGGCGTTTTCGTCAAAAAGTGTGTTGTAGAAGAGGTGTCCACGTTTGCCAATGGGCGAGGAGGCGGGAACGAGCGCCACTTCGCCAAGACGATGTGAACCTTCGTCGGTATCCACTAGTTTTTGGAGAGCCGCTTCGCCTTTCTTGGCAGTGACTTTTGTGATGCGTCCGTTTTCAAAATGAACCTGGAAGTCTTCGATCAACGTGCCGCCATAAGAAAGCGGGAAAGTGGCCGAGATGACACCATCGGCGCGGTTACGGTCTGGCAGGGTGAAGACTTCCTCTGTGGGCATATTGGCTGTGAAAGCCACGCCATTTTGCGCCATCGATTGCGCGCTGATCCAAAGATGTCCGCTGGGCAGGCCGAGGGTGAAGTCGGTGCCGGGGGCCTTGTAATGCAGGGCGGTGTATTGTTTGTTTTGCAGGTATAAGGCGCGTTCGCGCAGGGAAGCGATGTGCTTATTCCAGGCTGCAATGGGATCAGGCTGGTCGATGCGCGTGGTCTCGAAGATGGCCTGCCAAAGCTTTTCCTGTGCGGCTTCGGGTGCAAGGTCGGGGAATATCTTTAGCGACCACTCCCTGCCTGCCGCGGCAACCACACACCAGTTGATGGCATTGGAGCTGACTTTTTCACTGATCGGACTCCAGTTTTCGATGTGCGTGCGCTGAATTTGACCAACTACCTCTGGGTCAAGCCCTCCAAGCAAGTCCGGGTTGGAGCCGCCGATGGAAAGCAGGGCGTCACCGTTTTCAACGATGTTCATAACGCCCTGGATTTGCCACTTTGAGTATTCACTGAATGAGCCTTTGGGGGCGTGCTGAGCGCGCAGGCGCAGCATTTCTTCATCGGCAAAGATCACATCCACATATTTTGCGCCAACAGCATAGGCGGCTTTGGTAATCTCACGCACCAGGGGCGCAAATTGATTGGGTACACCGCGGGTGCCAGCCGAGGTGATGATCAGCCTCTGCCCGGTGCGGATATTTAAACCTACTTTTACAATGGCTTCGGCGTATTTTGCAAGCATGTCTTGATGGGAGTTTCCAGTCATTGGGCCTCTTATCTGGGGAAAAGTCCATTAAGTATAGCATGGACCCTTTTATTTATAACCCTCTCTTTTTCAACAGGCTTTCAAATAGTAACGATTTTGCAACAAGGTGGACTATACTTGGTATAAGCCTGCCGTTATGAAATCTTTCAGGAGGTGAGATATGCTCACCATTGAAAAAGTAGATACGGGGAACAAGACCCAGGTTCGCCGCTTTGTGGAACTTCCTTTTCGTATTTATGTAAATTGCCCACAATGGGTGCCGCCGTTAAACATTGACGCCTACAATCAATTGAATCGCAAAAAACATCCCTTTCATGAGCACTCGGATGTGGATTTTTTTCTCGCCGTGCGGGATGGGCGTGATGTTGGCCGGATCGCGGTCATTGAAAACGAACCCTTCAACCAATTTCATAATGAAAAGACTTCGGACTTTTATCTGTTCGAGTGCGAGAACGACCTCGAGGCGGCGACGGCTTTGTTCAACACCGTCTTCGAATGGGCCAGGGCGCGCGGGTTGAACAAGATGATCGGGCCGAAAGGAATGGGTCCGCTGGACGGGTACGGGGTCTTGATCCTGGGGCAGGAACATCGTCAGACGATGACCATGCTCAATTATCAGCACGCCTACTACCGG
>DAOQPR010000401.1:0-2926 GCA_035333265.1 Anaerolineales bacterium | reverse complement strand
AGCTTGATAGACCGCATTGTTGGCAGGTCCACCCGAGAGCGCCTGCACGTTGACGAAAATCTGGTCGGCACTGAATCCGTTGGCGGCAAAGGCTTCGGCGGCACGTCGGCGGGCGAGGGCTTCCACGGCGTCGGCATATTCCACGCCTTTGTAATAACGCGGGTCACCGTTGCGGCGATATTCCGCGAGTCTCATCGGGTGATCGAGAATTTCCTCCTCGCTCATCCAACGTGATTCTTCGCTGGGGTAGCCTTCGGCGTAAATGTTCTGAAAGGCAGACATCAACGCCTCGCGCACCGCCATCGGCGCGGTCGACTCGCTGGGGATGAGGATCAACTTGCGATATTGTCGTTCGGCTTCAAGCTGGGTCAGTTCGTATACAGCCGGGTCAAGGTCTTCGAGCGAACCGCGGAATAAATGATCGGACATTAGGGGTCTCCTGTGATTGGGAAAGGTATCAGAGTAAGAAAAGATAATATGGAGCCGGGCCAACTTCCAGTTAAGAAAGAAGCGGGCAATTTGTCGGCTCATCGAATTGTAGAACCATCACGGGCAAGGGTCAAGTGGAATATCGCACAAATCCCCTGGCAAATGAAAATGCAAAGCCAACAGGCAGGAAATAAAAATTATTATGACTAATGGGCCTTGAATTCACTCATAAATGAATGTACACTGTCCCTATGACCACACTTTCCAAGACCGGCCAACTTAAGGAACTTGAAGGGCGGCAGAAATTACTGTTGAGTCTCGTGGAATTAAGCATGACCTTAAACTCCACGCTTGACCTGGATGAATTGCTCCAGTTGATCACTGCCACCGCCACAGAAACGCTGGAATGTGAGGCCGCCTCCATTTTGCTGTATGACGAAAAAAATCCGCGCCTCTTTTTCGCCGCCGCCACCGGCTCGAACCCTGCAAAACTGGCCGAAATCCCGGTGCCGATCGACAACAGCCTGGCCGGGACGATCTTCCGCACCAACAAGCCAATGATCCTGCAAGATGCAGAACATGACCCGCGCCATTATTCCCTTGTTTCAGACCACATCAAATTCAAGACAAAGACCCTGCTTGGGGTCCCCATGCCCATCAAGGATAAGACCATGGGAGTGTTGGAGGCTGTCAACAAAAAGGTCGGCGGATTCACGGATAGTGATGTCACCATCCTTTCGGTCATTGCCGCTCATGCTGCCATCGCCATTAACAATGCGCGTTTATTCAGAACCGCCCAACAAGCCCTGGAAAAAGTAAAAGTTACGAACCAGATCAAAAGTAATTTCCTTTCGCTGGCATCCCACGAACTGCGCACCCCGTTGGGCATCATTATCGGATATGCCACCTTCCTACAGGAATCAGCCCGCGGCGAATCGACAGAGCATGCCAATCAGGTGTTGGGGGCTGCCACACAAATGCGCCAGATCCTTGATCAGATGAATAATCTGACCCTGCTTCAAACCGATGAGATGGATATGCGTTCGATGAAGATATCCATTCAGGATGTGTTAAATTTTGCCATCGACGAGATCCGCTACTCCGCCGCCCGGCAAGACATGCACCTGGTCTTTGCATTTCAGGAAGAACCCATTTATGTCAATGTCGACCCCGAAAAAACGACCCTGGCTTTCGTGAATCTACTTAATAATGCCATTCGTTTTTCCCCGGAAAAAAGTGAGATCATTATAGGCGCCGTTGACCAGGGCAGCCATGTTCTGGCCTGGATACAGGATCATGGCATTGGGATCCCGGTTGATAAGTTGCAAAAGGTATTCGAGGAGTTTTATCAAATCGAGCCGCCGAATACGCGTCATCACGGCGGGTTGGGGATCGGTCTGGCGATCGCCAGAGGATTGATCGAGGCTCAAGGCGGAAAGGTCTGGGCTGAATCCGAGGGGAGGGGGCAGGGTTCAACCTTTAAGGTCATGCTGCCCGGCGCAAAAGAGTAAGTTTTATTCACTTCTCTTCATTGACATTCCCCTCTGCCTCAGGTAGAATAGCCGTCGCCTTTTGAACGACGGGCCTGTAGCGCAGTTGGGAGCGCGCCTCAATCGCACTGAGGAGGTCAGGGGTTCGAATCCCCTCAGGTCCACTACGTTCAGAGAAAAAAAATCATTTACCCGGGCCCATAGCGCAGTTGGGAGCGCGTCTCAATGGCATTGAGAAGGTCGGGGGTTCGAATCCCCCTGGGTCCACCAAATACATAAGACCTGACAGGTTTTAGAAACCTGTCAGGTCTGAATAAAAGTCAAAGCAGGAGTAGTAGGTCATTCCGTCAGCGAGTTGGGAGAGTGAGGTGAGAGCCCAACACCAGTGTCTACGGAGCACTATAAAGACCGAACTCGCCTGACTGCTCGCAAGAGCCACTGCGCTGGTGAAATTAAGTAGTCCGCGCCGGGTGTGCCCGTTATAGCAAAAGAGAGGTAGGTCGATGTTTATTTCGACTTGCAATTCGGGTGGTACCGCGGAGAAAGCTCTTCGTCCCTGATGTGGATGAAGGGTTTTTTGTTTTAAATTTCGTCATTGCTTCGGGCTGTCGTCCTCGCAATGACAATAAAAAAGGAGGCACGCATGAACATTAAACGAAATTTCTGGAAGCAAGGTCCGTTGCTTGCGGGTCTTCTTATGCATTTATGTATATATTCAAAGTGAATAACCTAATGCTTGAAACCTGACACCTGAAACTTATAAAGAGGTAAGAATGGCTACGACAAAAAAGAAGAAAGAAGAAACAAAAAAGAAACCCGTTGCGAAGAAGGCTGTAAAGCCGACCGCAAAGAAAACAGCGGTGAAGTCAACTGCAAAAAAAGTGGTAAAGCCAGCCGCCAAGAAAACGACCAAACCAGTTGCGAAAAAGGTGACAAAACCTGCGGCGAAGGCAACGGTCAAAAAGGCGAGCCAGCCCAAGGCGAAGAAAGCGGCGGTGAAATCCAAG
>DAOQPR010000400.1:0-2944 GCA_035333265.1 Anaerolineales bacterium | reverse complement strand
ACCAACTTGCGCAGATCTGCGAACGAAACTGGCGGGACGTGGTATTGCTCCGGGATGATCTTGTCGAGATAATTATTCCCATCCATTTTGGTGTCATTGTATTTGCGGTCAATGTAACTGGCGATGACTCCCGAATCCATGGCGAAGACCCAGGTGCAATTCGGCGCATCAAGGAAATTCTTTGTAGACTCTAGCAGGCGTACCACATTTTCCGGCGAGCAGCGATCGAGGTTGTCGATCAAAAAAACAATGCGGCGATTTTGGTTCGCAGCGCAGGCAAATTGAACCAGGTCGCTAAAAAGATTGCGGGCATCCCCTATATCATCAATGAGAGTCTCTAAGTCACGAAGTTGTTTGTGCGTGGGTGCCACATCTTGAAGGTTGTCCTTGTAATTCTGCACATCGCTTAATTCAAGATTGAGATATTTTCTAAGTAGCAGGTCGGTTCCCGCCTGTGCCAGCACCCCTAAAATGCGTTTCCAACTGGTCTTGTAGTTTTCAGGTAGCGCCTTACCGATCAATTTGCGTGTGTGGATAAGGAGGGGGATTGCAAGGTCCCCCGAAATTTCATAAGGCCAGACATCGATATATTCGATGATAGGAGTAACGTCGCCCCTTTTATTCTTATCATCGTTGAGCGTTTCCATCAAGTGCAGGATGGAGGTCTTGCCCACACCCCAGCCCCCATACAAACCCAGCGTGGCCGGGCAATCTGGCTCGGAAACTCGTGCCAGAATCCGGCTCGCAAATTGCGACCTTCCGAGGTGGTCAAACTTCAATTCTTTAATGGGCTCAAAGATATTTATACCTGATCGTTGTAGCGGACCCTCATTCATGTCGTTGGATTCCCTTGTAAAGAGTATACGCGAATTTTTCCCATTCGGCAACATGGAGGCAAAATATTATTGTGGGGAGATCAATACTTTTTACAATAAAAAAATTGCCCCGATGACATCATCGGGGCAAAAGGGAGCATTCGAATTTACGGCTTGTTGCCGTTATTACCATTGCCGTTCGGGCCGGGTTCTGTAGTGGGGACACTGGTGCTATCGCAGGTGCTGTCGCCGGGGCCGTAGCCACTATTAGGGACCGGCGTCTCATCGGTCCAAGGGTTCTGGGGATTCTCATGCAGCGGCTCAGTCTCGGCCTGATGGGTACGATCCTGCTCCCGGAGTTGTTCCTGAAGCGGTTCGCAGGTCAAATCCAAAGCCGGGTCACAAGTTTGGTCATGGAGTTGATCGCGTTTTTGGTCACGGATCTGATCCTGAACGGGGATGCAAGCGGGATCCACTGCCGGGTCGCAGGTTTGATCCTGATCGCGAATTTGCTGCGCTTCCACCACGCTGTCAGTGGGTTGGTGAACCTGAACTTGATTCCACGCCTGAACCGACCATTCCTTCATTGCGTACAGCGGATCGCCGGGCTGGCTGCTGGTGGTTGCCCCGCCAAACAATAGGCTGAAAGCGGTGGCTACGGTCATAACGATTTTGAACATATTGGTTTCTCCTTTTTGAAAATTTGTGTGTTCATTATTTGTGTCGCTTTGCCCAATAAAAAGTGACGGCCTTTACAAAGCCTTTAAATTTCAATGGCCGGATTAAGTGCGGGTTGTTTGTAAAGGCGGGGATATGTGAAGGTGGCGGTTAAGTTGTACAATGGATATGAGAGCCTTCTTCGAAAGGAGTTACGAAATGGACGATCACAATCTGGATTCACTGCTTGAAAAAGTCCACGCCGAGCTTCAACGAGTGGACCATGTGGATGAAGAGGGGCGTGTCCTTTTGCAGGAACTGGAGCAGGATATTCAAGCGCTGCTTAAAAAAGGCGCCGTATCAGAGGCCTTGCCCATCCTCGAGCGGATGAGGAAGGCGGTGGAGCAATTTGAGGTGAAATATCCCTCGTTTACCACCTTGCTCTCTGAAATATCTTCCATTTTGAGCAACGCCGGGATTTGAAAAAGCGCTCACCCTCTTCAAGGGTGAGCGCTTTTTGATAAATACCTCCTGAAGTCTTCGCCCAATCGCTACAAAATCTTTACAGTTCCTTTAAATATGGGCTGTAAACTGAGGGCTGTAAGTAAGACAATAAAAGGAGATAAAAAATGAAAAAGACAATTTTGATCGTTGCGCTGGTTCTGGCCGCGCTCGCTGCAGTAGGTGTGGGCGTTGCATTTGCGCAGGATACCACTCCGACCTTTACCGGTCACGGGCCGATGATGAACGGCGAAGGCCCCATGCACACCTTCATGGTAACCGAGTTCGCGAAGAAACTGGGCTTGAATGTGAATGATATCAATACCCGTATTGCAGCTGGCGAAACCATGTACGATATCGCCCTCTCAGCTGGTGTGACCGCCGAAGATTTCCCGGCTGTGATGACCGAAGTCCGTACGAATGCGCTGAATGCGGCAGTAGCGGCGAACGTCATCACACAGGAGCAGGCCGATTGGATGAAATCCCGCGGCTATGGTCAGGGTGGCATGGGAAGCGGCAATTGCACCGGTACGGGTCCTCAGGGACAGGCGGGTGGTTATGGGCGCGGTATGATGGGAAATGGGGGCGGTATGATGGGCGGACGCTGGCAGAATCAACAGACCAACCCGTAACCTATAAAGATCAAAAAAAGAGACGGCGCAAGCCGTCTCTTTTAGTTTATTGCCAGGTAACGTCACTTCTAAAGAGACTGTTACCTTTTATTTTTCTTTTCCTTCGATCAAATACTTGCTTACATCAGCACTTGACCAATTTCCATCCATCACGATGTCGTATCCGCCCATGTTCAGGATCTCATCTTGCATCGCGGACATTTTCGCCAGCAGTGAGCGAAAGATGTACGGACCAAAACTGACGCGGTTGATGCCGAGTTCCTGCAATTCTTTCAGGCTGGCAGTCTTTGCAGTCGCGAGTACATTGATCGGCGCGGAGATGCGTTTACGCAGGATTTT
>DAOQPR010000399.1:0-2951 GCA_035333265.1 Anaerolineales bacterium | reverse complement strand
GGCGGTCATAGGAAATGACCTTGACGCCAGCGGCGCGGGCAGTTTCAGCGGCGGCCGCGGCAGCAGCGCCATCCTGCGGGGTGAGGATGATGACCTTGACACCCTTGGCAATCAGAGCTTCCACATTAGCTTTTTCTTTGGCGGAATCACCCTGGCTGAAGAGGATCTCGACATCGTAACCAGCAGCGGTCAGAGCTTCCTTGAAGCGGGTTTCATCCTGTACCCAGCGGGGTTCATCCTTGGTGGGCAGAACGATACCAACGGCGAGTTTGGTGCCTGAGGCTTCCTCAGTTGCACTTCCACCGCCGCCGCATGCGGCCAACGCCATAGAGGCGATCACCAGCAAGCTCAGCAAAACGAGCAGATTCTTTTTCATTCTCTAATTCTCCTTAGTTAATTTGGGTAGCAACAGTATATATATGTATGAAAGATAATCTTTTTGCCGGGGTAATCACCTCCTTTCGCGTGATTATCTGATGGCTTCCTCTGTTTCTGCATCAAAGATGTGGAATCTATCCATATCGAAGATGACCTGTACTTCATCGCCAATACGCTTATGTGAGCGTGGATCCACGCGGGCAATAAACGTATTTTTACCGGTAACAAGATACAGGAAGGTTTCGTTACCCATCAACTCGGTCACATCCACCTTGGCAGTAACCTTTTCACCATGAATGTTGACGGGCGCATAATCTGGGTCATGAATGTTCTCGGGGCGAATACCGAAAACAACCTTTTTGCCATTCAAATTTTTATAAGGACCGGCAAGCGCATCCGGTACGGCTACGCTGAAGCCATCCATATTTACTTTGACTTTTCCGCCATCCACCGCCAATGTAGCAGGGAAGAAGTTCATGGAAGGCGAACCGATGAAACCAGCCACGAAGAGATTGGCTGGGCGGTCATATAAGACCTGCGGGGTATCCAATTGCTGAAGGATGCCCTTGTTCATTACCGCAATGCGGCTGGCCATGGTCATGGCTTCTGTTTGATCATGGGTCACGTAAATGAACGTGGTTTGCAAACGCTGGTGTAATTTGCTGATCTCAGCACGCATCTGCACACGCAGTTTTGCATCCAAATTGGAAAGAGGCTCATCGAAGAGAAAGACCTTTGGTTCACGCACAATGGCACGACCTACAGCCACACGCTGGCGCTGGCCGCCAGAGAGCTGGCGCGGCTTGCGGTCCAACAAATGGGTGATATCAAGGATCTCTGCTGCTTCATTTACACGCTTTTTGATTTCATCTTTCGGGGTCTTGCGCAGCTTCAAACCAAATGCCATGTTGTCGTAGACCGACATATGCGGGTACAACGCGTATGACTGGAACACCATGGCAATGTCTCTATCTTTTGGAGCGACATCGTTCACAACACGGTCACCGATCTTGATTTCACCGGATGTGATTTCTTCCAGGCCAGCCAACATGCGCAGCGCGGTGGTTTTACCGCAGCCAGAAGGGCCAACCAACACAAGAAATTCCTTGTCCTCAACTGTAAAATTGAGGTTTTTGATAACAGACACATCACCAAAACTCTTAACTACATTGCTATACATTACACTTGCCATGGGGAAAAGCCTCCAGTCTGAAAGAATATAGTGCCTTTATTATAATCACATGGTCTACAATTGCCCTATACTTTTCGTTAGTGAGATAGTTGTTTGCCTAAACAAAATGGCCGATTGGGGTCATTTTTCCTGTCTGGGCTGATTCAAGGAATGCCAGGATCACAGCCGTATTCCTGCGGCTATCCAATAAGGAAATTCGCGGCGACTTATTTTCCAGCACAGCATCGCACATGTCTTCCACTTCACCCAGGTACAGTTCCTGCCCTTTTACTTTGATGATCTCCTGCTCGTTGCCGCGGGTCAGTATCATTTCGCTTTTCAACCCAGGTTTGAAGGGACTGGAAATATTTAAGACGCCCTCAGTGCCAACGATCTCCATATGTGACCGAAACGGCGATTTGAATCCACAATCAAACTGCGCATGGGCTCCATTCCCAAAGCGCATCTGCCCATAGAATGATTCATCGCCTCCGTGCGCACCCGCAACCTGCCAGCCAAAAACCTCAACCGGTTCCTCCCCGACGATCATCCGCGCATACGATATGGGATAGCAGCCCACATCCCATATACTTCCGCCGCCCATCTCTTTATAAAAACGATAGTTTCCCTCGCGATTGAGAACAAATGAAAATGCGCCTTTGATAAGTTGAAGTTTTCCAACGGCTCCAGCATCGATCAATTCCTTCGCTTTCAAAGTTTGTGGATGATGGCGGTACATGAACGCTTCTGCCAGGACTTTACCTGTTTCCTGTGCGGCGCTTGTCATTGCATCCACTTCTTCAAGCGAAAGCGCAAGAGGCTTTTCACATAAGACATGTTTTCCCGCACGCAGCGCCTTGATCGTCCATTCGGAGTGGAGGTGGTTGGGCAGGGGATTGTAGATGACATCGATCTCCGGGTCGGCCAGCAGGGCTTCGTAACTTTCATGGGCACGTGGAATCTCCCATTCGCGGGCGTAGGCTTCGGCGGTGGAAAGGCTTCTCGAAGCGACAGCCAGCAGCCGGGTCCGTTTGGAGGCGCGCAGGGGCTTGATCAGCGCTTGGTTGATCTTTGCAGTCGAAAGAATGCCCCAGTTAAGACGTTTGCTCATGGTTACTCCTTGTGTAAAGAATAAAGATAAAAATGGATGTCAGTATGGCAAGTAAGAGGGTTGAAGCAAAACCAATTTGTAGGCCGAGCAGGTCGCTGCTCCATGCCACCAGCCAGGGGCCGATTACACCACCCAACCCGGAGAAGGTGAATAGGACGCCAAGAATGGTGTTGGTATTTTCATGTTCTGCATCGGAGATGGCTGCGGTGAGAGTGGGAAAGATGATGGAGAAAAAGAAACCCGTGAGCGGCAGAAACAGGCTAAAGCCGGTAAAAATTCCAATAGCAAGGC
>DAOQPR010000398.1:0-2953 GCA_035333265.1 Anaerolineales bacterium | reverse complement strand
GCATGATCTCCCGCTCCATCAAGGAAGAGGAAACCGCACAGGGAATCTTCTGGGTGGCCGTCACCAAGGATGCAGTCTTCCCGATCATCAACGTGGAAAACCCGGTTGCCGCCCAAATTCTCGAAAAGGGAATCACACAGGAAATCTTCAACAAAATTTATATCACTGAAGAGATCAAGACCTGGGGCGAAGTTGTCGGTGACCCAACCATCACGGATGAGATTCATGTCTTCACCCGTTCCGATGCATCCGGCGCTGCCGATCAATGGGCAAAATATACCGGTGGAGAAACCCAGGATGATCTCAAAGGTGTCGGCGTCAATGGCGAACCTTCAATTTTGGGAGAGGTGATCAAGGATCCGCTGGCAATTGGCTACGGCAATTTGAACAGCATCTTCGATCTGAGCAGCGGCAGTCTTGTGCCCGGCGTCGTTATCCCACCCATTGATATCGATGAAAATGGCAAGGCCGATGCAATTGAAATATATACAGTCAAGGAGGATGCTTTCGGCGCAGTAGCCAATGGAACTTACCCATCACCTCCCGCCCGTTTCGAAAACCTCGCCACCCTTGGCAAACCGGAAGGATTGACCCTCGCCTTCATTGAATGGATCCTGACCGACGGCCAGCAATATCTTGAAGCCGCTGGTTTCGTACCGCTCACTCCAGAGCAACAAGCTGAGTCACTTGAAAAACTAAAATGAGTCAAGCAAATCCAACATTTTCCAATCAACCAGACGAGCAAACAGAAGGCCGGAACCCCCGGCCTTCTGCCACGCTTCGTACCCGCCAGGATCATGCTGCGCGTCGGGCATTTTTCATTTTCACTTTATTGCCTGTCCTGCTGATCTTGTTTGTTACAGCGGCGCTGGTATTCCGCTCGTGGCCCATCATAAGCAAATACGGTTTATTTGACCTGCTCTTTGGCCAGGTCTGGAAACCCAACAACGGTCAATTCGGTTTTTGGCCTTTCATCCTCGGCACATTCTGGGTCACGACAGTGGGCGTCGTCCTCGCCGTGCCTGCCTGCCTGCTGACATCGATCTATCTGGCAGAGTATGCTCACAATCGCACACGTTCTTTCGCCAAACCCATTCTGGATCTATTGGCCGCCATCCCACCAGTTGTATATGGAGTCTGGGGATTGGTTGCCATCGTCCCCTTTGTGGATGAGGTACTCGCGCCTCTTTCCGACCGTTGGCTGGGTTCCGTTTCGATATTCAGTGTCAACCAACCGACAGGGTTTAACATCCTCTCCGCAGGCATCGTGCTGGCAGTGATGATCGCACCGCTGGTCATTTCAGTCATGTACGAGATCTTCTCCACAGTTCCCAATGATCTGCGCCATGCATCTCTCGCTGTCGGCGCAACCCAATGGCAGACGATCCGCAATATCGTCCTGCCGCAGGTGGGACCGGGTATTCTCGCCGCCGTCGTCCTCGGAGCGTCTCGCGCGCTCGGTGAAACCATCGCCGTATTAATGGTAGTCGGCAATATCCCGCAAATCCCAACTTCGATCTTTGATTCAGCATATCCATTACCAGCGCTGATTGCCAACAACTACGGCGAAATGATGTCCATCCCGTTATACGATGCAGCTTTACTAAGCGCTGCGCTTGTTTTATTAGTGGTCATCCTGATCTTTAACATCCTTTCACTGATCGTCCTTCGGCGAATGTTGAGGAAAAAATGAGCTTCTTAACGAAAAAACACTGGCAAAGACGTCATCTCATGGAAGCCCTCATGAAATTCATCATGCGGGTTTCATTGGTCATTGTGGCTGGTTCACTTGGCTTGATCTTGTGGATCGTCATCGTGCGCGGCCTGCCGTCTCTTTCCTGGGATATGGTCACAAAGATCCCGGAAGGTGGATATTACATGGGCAAGGGTGGCGGCATTCTCAATGCGATCATCGGCTCAGCCTATCTCGCAACCGGCGGCACATTACTGGCAGTCATTTTCAGCGTGCCGATTGCGCTTTATCTTAAAACCTATCTGGGCGACTCCAAATGGGGTCAATACGTCCGCCTTTCACTGGATGTGCTTTGGGGCATCCCATCCATCGTATACGGTGCTTTCGGTTTCGCACTGATGATCACCATTGGCATGCGCGCTTCGCTTCTCGCTGGCATCATCATCCTGGCATTCATCGAACTCCCCATCATGACCCGCGCCATGGATGAAGTTATCCGCCGCATGCCCGCCGACCTTGAACATGCCGCTCTGGCACTCGGTTCCACAAAGTTCGAAGTGGCCTTGCGCGTGGTGACCCGCCAGATGCTGCCCGGCATTACCACTGCCATTCTTTTGGGTTTTGGCCGCGGCATTGGCGATGCAGCTTCAGTTTTATTTACGGCAGGTTATACCGACCGAATCCCCACTTCATTGATGCGCCCAACCGCATCTTTACCGTTGGCAGTATTTTTCCAACTCGGTTCCCCATACCCGGAAGTGCAGCAGCGCGGATACGGTGCAGCATTAATTCTCACCATCATCGTACTTGCGGTCAGCCTCGGCTCGCGCTGGCTTTCGGCACGGTTAAACAAATACACAATCAAATAACGGAGCGAAATCATGGATGCTCATATTCAAGTAAATAATCTCAACGTCTATTACGGCAGACAACAAGCCTTGAAAAATATCAACATCGAGATCCCCAAAAACCAGATCACAACGATCATGGGACCATCAGGATGCGGCAAGACCACTTTATTGAAGACCTTTAATCGATTCTTTGAACTCACCGAAAACACCAGCCTCACAGGCGAAGTGCTGGTGGATGGCAAAAACATTTACGACAAGGATGTGGATGTCACCGAGGTCCGCAAGGTGGTCGGGCTGCTTGCACAGCGCCCCACACCGCTGCCCATGTCCATTTACGACAACATTGCCTACGGCATGCATATCCACAAAATGAAGAACGACCGCAGGGAATACAAGGCGGCTGTGAGGC